>JAOZMB010000031.1 GCA_029934515.1 Bacteroidales bacterium | reverse complement strand
CTGGTATTGGAAATTGCCATGTATTTCGTTTAAAGAACTCAGATTTATCTGTATTAAAAAAACATATATCTGGTTCATAATCATTTTTTACGAGGCGCATCTTAATAAGAGCTTTCTCTGATGCAAGCCAGCCGAGTTTATTTCTTTCTATATGAACCTTTAACAATATTGTAAGTGATGTATTTGCATCTATATGCTTAACCTTTGCAGGAGATTGAATAACTATTTCGCCGTCTATAAATTCAGATTTGCGCTGTTCAGAAACATTGTTCAAAAAATGAGCATAATGACGGTTATTTGTTTTTACTTCTATTTCTTTTACTTCACTTTCTCTTTTCCTTTCAATATTGTATAAAGTTGGTCTCGCTGTTAAAAGAATTGTTTCCATTTTTTTTAAGTTTAAATAAAATTTATTAATATGTCATTTATTAACAAATTCTAAAATTGTGTTTGTTATAAATTCAAGTTGTTTTTTGCTTAATTCAGTGTGCATTGGTAACGACAAAACAGTTCTTGTAAGTTCTTCCGTAATTGGGAAGTCATTTTTTTTGTATCCTAAATATTTGTATGCTTTTTGTAGGTGAAGCGGGACAGGATAATATATTGCAGCTGGAATACCTTTTGAATTTATATATTTTTTCAAACTGTCTCTTTCAATATTTTTAATTTTTAATGTATATTGATGAAACACGTGAGTTGATTTTTTATTCCTAAAAGGTATTATAATATTTTGATTATCAGCAAAAGCATTGTCATAAAACTCGGCAGCTTTTTGTCTTGCCTCCATGTATTTGTTTAAATATTTTATTTTTACATTAAGTACTGCTGCCTGAATACTGTCTAACCGAGAATTGACACCTATTTCATCGTGATAATATTTTATTCTCGAACCGTGATTAATTATTTGTCTCAATTTTGTTGCAATTTTATCATCGTTTGTAAACATTGCTCCACCGTCTCCGTATGCGCCAAGGTTCTTAGAAGGGAAAAATGAAGTGCATCCTATTGTTCCAATTGTTCCGAGTTTTTTTGTTGTTCCGTTGTCAAAAAAGTAATCACTTCCTATTGCTTGCGCTGTATCTTCTACAACATGAATATTATGTTTTTCTGCTATTTGCATTATTTTTTCCATGTCGGCAGACTGTCCGAAAACATGTACTGGAACTATTGCTTTTGTATTTGGCGTAATTGCTTTTTCGATTTGTTCGGGACATATATTAAAGGTGTCTGGTTTGACATCAACGAGTTTTAGTTTTAAACCAAGCAGAGCAATAACTTCAACTGTTGCAATAAAAGTAAAATTTGCAGTTATCACTTCATCACCTTGTTTTAGTCCAAGCGCCATCAACGCAATTTGTAAAGCATCTGTTCCGTTTCCGCAAGGTATTACATGTTTTACATCAAGATAATTTTCAAGTTTCTTTTGAAATTCTTTTACTACTGGACCTCTTATAAAAGCAGTTGTTTCAATTACATTGTTTATTGCTTTATCAATTTCAGGTTTTATCCTTAAATATTGAGTTCGCAGGTCGACCATTTTTATTTGTTCCATGTTATTAAAAATATTTTTTTGAATGAATTTGATAGTTGGAAGTTATGAGTATTTAACTTCCAACCCATCATTTTCAAGTTTATTTAGCATAATTTACTGCTCTTTTTTCTCTTATAACAATAATTTTAACTTGTCCTGGGTATGTCATTTCTTCTTCGATTTTTCTTGCAATATTATACGATATTTTTTCAATTTCGTTGTCCGAGACTTTATCGCTTCCCACGATGACTCTCAGTTCTCGTCCTGCTTGTATTGCATAAGTTTTTATCACACCTTTTTCAGCAAGTGCAAGGTCTTCTAATTTTTTAATTCTTTTTATGTAAGATTCGGCGACTTCTCTTCTGGCTCCTGGTCTGGCTCCTGAGATTGCATCGCATATCTGAATTATAGGCGAAATTAGACTTGTCATTTCTATCTCGTCGTGATGCGCTCCTATTGCATTACAAACTTCTGGTCTTTCTTTACATTTTTCGGCAAGTTTCATTCCGTAAAGCGCATGAGGTACGTCGATTTCTTCGTCAGGTACTTTTCCTATATCATGTAAAAGTCCAGCTCTTTTTGCAAAATTTGTATTCAAACCTAATTCGGCAGCCATAACAGCACATAATTTTGCCGTTTCGCGTGAATGATGCAATAGGTTTTGTCCATAAGAAGAACGGTATTTCATTTTTCCAACAAGCTTGATTAGTTCATGATGCAAGCCGTGAATGCCAAGGTCAATAGCTGTTTTTTTTCCTGTTTGTATTATTTCTTCATCTATTTGTTTTTTTGTTTTTGCTACTACTTCTTCTATCCTTGCAGGATGTATTCTCCCGTCTGTTACAAGTCTGTGCAGCGCAAGTCGTGCAATTTCTCTTCTTATTGGGTCGAAACTTGACAAGACAATTGATTCAGGTGTATCATCAACAATTATTTCAATTCCTGTAGCTGCTTCAAGTGCGCGTATATTTCTTCCTTCTCTTCCAATAATTCGACCTTTTATTTCATCGTTTTCTATATGAAAAACAGTTACTGCATTTTCCACTGCCGCTTCTGAACCTATTCTTTGAATTGTTTGTATTACTATTCTTTTTGATTCTTTTTTGGCTGCTATTTTTGCTTCTTCTACTGTATCATTAATATAAGACATCGCTTCTGTTCTGGCTTCTGCTTTGAGCGATTTAACAAGTTGTTCTTTTGCTTCTTCGGCTGATATACCAGCAATTCTTTCAAGTATTTCTACCTGTTGTTTACGATGTTTATCTAATTCTGCAATTTTTTTATCTACCAATTCCAACTGGTTTGTAAGATTTTTTCTTATTGCATTTGTATCTTTTCTTGTAATTTCATAATCTTTTATTTTCCTGTTTAAATCATCTTTTCTTTGTTTAAAAGAGTTCTCTTTTTGTCTTATTTTATGTTCACTAATTGAAATTTTATTCTTTTTGTCACTTATGTATTTCTCATGTTTTTCTTTCATTTGTAAGAATCTCTCTTTCGCCTGTAAAATCTTTTCTTTTTTTATAACCTCAGCCTCTAATTTAGTCTCCTTAATAATTTCTTCGCCCTTTTCCCTTAGTCCTTTTATTTTTAAAAAGAAAACTAAAACTCCACCACCAATTAATGCAATTAATGCAATAATAATAATCAATATCAATGTATCCATTTTTAATAATTTTAATAGTAAAATAAAATGCTCGCAAGTCCTCAATAAGTATTTAGTAAAAAACTATTAATTTAACATGTATGAAGTAGCTTTTTGTTTCAAACTTTCATTAAAAAAAGAATTTGATTTATATACTAAATCAAAGTCTATTTTCTGCAAAAATTAGTTTTAAACTTCAATTTTTAATGTGTTGAGCTTCACAAATATATTTTGAGATATACGAGCAATGTTTTTTGATTTTTTTCCTCAAAAATGATTTTTCAAATATAAGAGTTAAAATTGAAAATAAAAACAAATTATGATTTATTTTAAATCAATATAATATTTTTTTTAGTAAAGAAGACACAGCAACATTTTCAACGTGTTCTATATGATAAAATATTTATTTAAATAATCTAATTCCAACAATTTCAAGTGAAAGGAATATTAGTGCAAGCATAATAAAATATCGCCAAAGTTGTTTTCCAGAGTTTTTTTCTTGAATTGATTTTGTAAGTAGTTCTTTTGATTCTTCTACTATACTAAAATTTACAAGATTATTTTCTTCAATAATAACTTCAATATTATCTGGTTTATATTGTTCTATTTCTGATTCGTCTCTGTTGTAATTAAATGCAAGACCTTTGATTGCTTCTGCATTAATTTTCATAATATAATTTTCAGCTTTTTTAATATTATCTGCAACAAAAATATTTCCACTTACTCCATTTCCAGGAATAAAATCATAAGTACCTGCAATATCAGAGATACTAATAATTTCATCAGCTTGTTTTATTATCCTTGACGGTTTGATAACTCTATTATTTCCAATGATATAAAATATTTCTTTGCTCTCATTTCCAGACATGACAATATTGTACATCAGCGGTGCCCAGAGCGAATGATAAACAAAATTCCCGTTGTTTTTATCGGCAATATTAGAGAATATATAAACAAGTCCTTGACCATAATTTGATTTGCTTAAAACCTTGTCATTGTTCTCAGTACTAAGTACAATTTCTTCGTTTGCGAGAGTCATGTTGCTAAATTTTGCTCTTTTTGAAATAAAAGGCAAGTCCAGATTTTTTTCTTGTTTTTTAAACATATTTCTAAAAACATTTGATTCATAATTGATAGAACCAATATATGTTTTTGTTGTATCAATAGCAGTTATATAATTGACATTCAATTTATTAAACAATTTATTATAAGATTCTGTATCGCCTTCTGGGTCTGTAAAAATTATTAATGTTCCTCCGTTTGCGGCAAAATTTACTGTTTCTTGTACCAATCCTGATGATATCGAACTTATACCGTTTAATATTAATACATCGAAATTAGATATTTCTGATATTTTTATATTATTTTCCTGAAAATTTGTTGATTTAAAAAAAATATTATCCTCAAACACTGAATTAATATATTTATTGATTTCTGTTTTTCCTATTGTAAGAATATTTTTTTCGCTGTCTATATTATAACTAAAATAAAATTCATTATCAAAAATAATCGGATAATCAATAATTTCCACTTTACCTCTAATAATTCCAGTATTTACGTTTGTAAATGCAAGTTTTTTAATAACTGATGAGTTGGCTTCTATATTGAAACTTCCGGGAGTTTTTAGGGTATCATTAATATAAAGTTTCAGCGGTATATCGTAGAATGCTTCTTCTGATTTGTTTGTTATTTTCACGGCGAGTTCGTCAGCCTGATTTATCATTCTGATTGGGTTTTCGAACCATACAGAGTCTATGAATAAATTATTTTGTATTTCGGCTTCCATTGGAATCAAAATTACACCTGTATCAAAAGATTTATTAATATTTTGAAAATCAGCTGTTGTTTTTTGAAAATCAGAAATTAAATAAATAGTATTTTTATAATTTACAGAATCGCCTTTCGCAAAAAAATTATTTGCACGCAACAAGACTTCACTTATTTTTTTTACGTCTGGTGTTATTTTTGTTTCGGCGATGAATTCTTTTAATTGTTCTTTGTCCACAAAATGTTGATGTTTTGGACTAAAATTATTATTAAAAAAAATAAATTCAGTTCCTGTTGGATACGCATCGACTATTTGTAGGGCTTTCTTTTTTGCAAATTCGTAGAGTTTACCATATTTACTTTCGGCTTCTGTACTGAACGAATTATCTATATAAATTCCTACTCTATTTACTGCGGCATTTGTTTTCTCGGCGACAGAAATATAAGGTCTTGCAAAAGCAAAAACAAGAGATGTCAAAGCTAATAGTCTCATTATCAATACAAAAATATGTTTTATTTGTGATTTTGCTTTTGATTCTTTCTTAATATTTCTAAGAAATTTAACATTGCTGAAGTAAACAACTTTATAAGAACGGAAATTAAAAAGATGTATTATTATTGGAATTGATAGAGCAATCAATCCGTAAAGAAATGTTGGAAATAAAAAATTCATTTGTTTATTTTTAGTGTGATTATTGATAAATATTAGACTTCAAAATTTCATCACTAACCAGTATAATCCGTTATATCGGTTTCTGATTTTCAATACATTCATTACAAATATCAATAATTGAATCGTGCCATGGGGATGATGCACGCAGAACATTATTGAAAATATTATTTTGATTTTTGACAATAATGTAATAAACTTTGTGTAATTCAGTGATACTTTCTTCCAAGAATTTTACTATTTCATTTTGATTTTTAAAGCTGTCGATTTTTTTGTATCTTTCTAACTCAACACCAACTCCTCTATGTGAACTGTATTTATCTTCGCCGTAATACCAATTTTTCAGATTTTTTCTAAAAAAATCTGCATATTGTTTTCGTAATATTTCATTATCTTTGTTCGACCTTATCAATACGTTCATTCCTACTTTGTCATATTTTTTTTCATTTTCACTTTTAAAAAAACCTATATAAAAACCAAAAACATAAGTCATCTCTTTTCTAACAAATGCAAGTCCTTGAAAATGCCAACCAAAATCGATTCTTTTATGTGTATATTTTCCAAGTTTTTTAATAAAATGCGGTTTAACAAGTCTAAATACTTCCTTAATGTAAGGTGATGTAAATTTATTTTCCATTTCATGAAATTTAATATTATTAAATTTTTATTGTTGAAAAAAGATAAAACAATTCTAAGTATTTTAGAAAAAATACTTAGAATATGATTTTTATTTTTACAATATTTTCATTTTCATTATTTTAACATCTTTAATCGGTCTATCTCCTTTTTTTGTTTTTACGATTTGTATTTTATCAATAACATCAAGTCCTTCAATAATCTCTCCAAACACAGTATATTGTGCATCTAAAAATGGTGTTCCTCCTATTGATGTATAAATTTTTCTTTGTTCTTTTGTTATTTTTGTTTTTAGTCTGGCTTCTAATTTATCAAGTTCTACATTTGTATATTTTTTACCTGTAACGAGATAAAACTGAGAACCAGAAGAGCGTCTTGTAGGGTTGCCTCCGTCTCCTGTTCTGGCAGCCGATAAAGCTCCTTTTTTGTGATAATATTTGGGAACTATTTCTGCTGGCAGTGTATATCCAGGGCCTCCGCTTCCGAGAGTTTTTTCTGAATTTGCAGTTTTTGATTCTGGGTCTCCTGTTTGTACCATAAAATCTTTTATTACTCTATGAAATAAAATTCCATCATAATATTTATCTTTCACCAACTTAATAAAATTATTTTTGTGATATTCTGTCTCATTGTAAAGTTCTACCGTTATATCACCTAATGTTGTTTCTATTAATATTTTAGTTCTTTTGTTTTTCTTTTTTTTCTGAGCTGTAACTCCGAGACCTAAAAAAAGAATAATTGTTAGTGCGACAATGTTTCTTGTTTTCATTTTTGAATATTTTAAATTAATAATTTTTTTATTAAAACTTACTATTTTTAATTATTATTGTGTTTTTCAGCTTAAATTTGGTCAAAAATTTTATCTAAAAATAAAATAAACAAAAAAAGACTTTCAAATCAATGAAAGTCTTTGAGTGGCGAGAGCGAGAATTGAACTCGCGACCTCCGGGTTATGAATCCGACGCTCTAACCATCTGAGCTACCTTGCCTTTTTTTAAGGTTACAAAATTAAATTAAATATTTTTATAAAAAAATTTAATTTAATTTTTTTTTGTTTTTTTTTATATGTAAATTTGCCAAACGTTTTTAATTAGAACATTTTACGATGAAAAAAGAAAAAATAGAATTAGAATATTCAGTTAATACTACACTCAAAATTTTATATTATAGGATTTATAATCCTTCTGGTTTGGAAGAATGGTTTGCTGACAGTGTAACAATAAAAAGAAATATTTATAATTTTAAATGGAATAATTCTGAGCAAAAAGCAGAGCTAATTGCAAAGAAGAAAAATAAATTTGTAAGGTTTCGTTGGGACGATATTAAAGATAATAGCTATTTTGAATTAAGAATTGAAAAAAGAGACATAACTGGCGATGTTTCACTATATATAACTGATTTTGTTAAGCCAGAAGAAAAAGAAGAGACAAAAGATCTCTGGGAAGAACAAGTTAATCAGTTAAAACGAACACTTGGAGTTTAAAAAAATATTTGTGATATGCTCTGTTTTTTGTTAAAACTAATAAGCACTTCACAACTTTTTTTTCAGATTGTTAAATCAGCAAACTGTTCGCTTATCCAACAACCTGAAAAATTGTTGTAATGTTAAATCGTATTTGCTTATATTTTATTGACAACGTTCTTCTGTCATATCAACATCTTCTGTTGAACTTATAAACAACTGTTCTATTCCATTATAAATATTTAATACAGCTATTATGCTTCCTTTTCCTTTCGGAATTGAATCTAATGCAAATGATGCGTAATTGCTTGTTCGCAGAATAATTGTATTGCCTTCACAGTCTTCGATTGTTCTGTTTGCAGAATTATCCTCTTCCGCATACGTATCGTTTAAATCACTTTCAATAAACTGAACATTATTCAATTTTATAATTGTATTAAAAAGTGTATCTGGAATTTCATCTATTGTCAAAGTTCTTGGCACTATTTTTTTTCCTCCGTTTCCTTTAATCAAATGTTCTTCTGTTAGTTCGATAGGAATTCTGCCTCTATTATAATCAGCTTTTGTGCCAAGTTCAAATGCAGCACGGTCTTTGCTGATATACAGTCCGTTACATTTTACATATACAAGTTGTCCGGGCGGAAAGTATCTGTTAAGATTTTTATTATCAATATTTATAACAATGCCTCCTGTACTGTCCTGAATAATTAGTTCTTTGTAAAAACTACCAAACATATCACTCGACACAACTGTTCCTTTTATTATCAAATTGCTATCTATTAAAGTCGAACTTCCCACTAATTTTGCTTTTAAATCTGATATTGTTATATTTGTTCCTATATCTTCTCCGTATTGCATCATCAAAGGAGCATCAAAATCTTTCTCTGTGCAAGACGAAAAAATAGTTATAAAAAATATTATTTGTAATAATATTCCTGTTATTAAATCTTTCATTGTTTTATTATTTTTATGTTAAAAAATTTCATATTTAAATCAATATTATTACGATAAGTAAATTACGAATTATAAATTATGAATTACGAATTGGTTTACACCTGATAATAAATATTTTACAAAAAACAAATCATGAAGTTATTTTTTAACCATTACTAATCAAAAATTAGAAAAATTAATAATTATTTTTGACTTATAATTTCATGTCATTAATAATATTTTTTATTTTGTTTTCTAATTGAGAATTTACTTTTTCAAACTCTTCTTTATTATTCAGATTTGCTTTCACACTTACATAGAATTTTATTTTTGGTTCAGTACCCGATGGACGTATTGTTATTTTCGAACCGTTAGCAGTAAAAAATTGAAGTACATTAGAGACCGACATATTAATTTTTTTAACTGTATTTTTAACAAAATTTTCATGTCTTAGTAATTTATAATCTTTTATTTCAATAACTTTTGAACCAGCTATTTTTTTTGGTGGATTTTTGCGATAATCAGACATCATTTTTTGAATTGCTTCGGCACCGCTTTTGCCTTTTCTTACAACATTAACAAGCGCTTCTTTATAAAAATCAAATTCAATATAAATATCAATTAACAACTCAAACAATGATTTGTTATTATCTTTTGTCCATGCAGCTGCTTCAGCAATCAGTGCCGATGCAATAACAGCATCTTTATCACGAACAAATTCTCCAGCAAGATAACCATAACTTTCTTCGCCACCACCGATGAATAATTTTTTGCCTTCGTATTTTCTAATAATTTCAGCAATAAATTTAAAACCAGTAAAAGTATCAAAATATCCAACTCCGTACTTTTTTGCAATATCAATTAAAAGTTCAGTTGTTACTATTGTTTTTATAATATATTCGTTTCCTTTCATCAAATTATTCTCAACATGCTTTTTTATCAAATAATAAACGAACAAAGAAGCAGTTTGATTTCCATTGAGCAAAACAAAATTATTATTCAGATCTTTTATTGCGATTCCTACACGGTCAGTATCTGGGTCTGTTGCAAGAACAAGCTCGGCATCAATTTCTTTAGCTTTTTTTATTGCCATTTCAAGAGCCTCAGCGTTCTCAGGGTTTGGCGAAATAACAGTCGGGAAATTTCCATTTATAATGTCTTGTTCAGGAATATTATAAATATTTCTAAACCCGTATGCTTTAAGTGCCTGAGGAACTAATTTAACACCTGTTCCATGTATTGGCGTATAAACAATTTTAATATCTTTCTGTCGTTCTATTGCTTCTGGAGAAAGCGAAAGCGATTTTACTTTATTGATATAAAGTTTATCAAATTCTTCGCCAATGATTTCAATATTTTCTTTAATACCATTAAATTTGATTTCATTTGTATCTTTAATATTATTAACAAGTTCAATAATATTTTTATCATGTGGCGCATTAACCTGCGCTCCATCGTCCCAATATGCCTTGTATCCGTTGTATTCTTTCGGATTGTGTGAAGCCGTAATTACAACTCCGCTTTGACAACCAAAATGCCTTATTGCAAAAGACAGTTCTGGTGTAGGACGCAAGCTCTCAAACAAATATACTTTCATTTGATTTGCTGAGAAAATATTAGCAACAGTTTCGGCAAACAAACGACTATTATTTCGACAATCATGAGCGACAACAACTTTTATCTGTTTAATATCTTTAAAACTATTTTTTATATAATTAGCAAGTCCTTGAGTTGCAGCGCCTACGGTATAAATATTTATTTTATTTGTACCGACTCCCATTATTCCTCTCATTCCGCCAGTTCCAAATTCTAAATCTTTATAAAATGATTCTATTAATTCTTTTTCATCATTTTCTAATAGATATTTTACTTGTTTTTTGGTTGCATCATCATAATTTCCAGTCAACCATTTCTTTGCTTTATTTCTTATTTTTGAATCCATATTGATTAGTAATTTATGTTTTTCTCAGGACAAATACATAGTATCAGTCCGTATAATTATTTTTGGCAAAAATATTAAAATATTCTGACTATAACATTTTTTGTTGAAATTATAATTCTTAATATCATAAAATCAGCTTTTTTTTATTTTACAGAAAATCCTATATTAAAATAAAATGCTCTGCCTGGAACGGGATATGATTTCATAATTTCGTAACTTTTGTTAAATATATTTGTAATCTTAATACCAGTTGAAATATTGTATTTTTTGTAATTAAAATTATATAAAGAATAAAAATTAAATACGTTGAATGCAGGAAGTTCAAATTCTGGAGCATTATCGCCTGTCGTAAATCGTTTTCCAGTGAAAGCCCACGATAAAGCAGAGTTTATTTTTTTGTAAGAAATATTTAAATTAGTTTTAGAAATATGTTTTGGGACATAAGTTAATTGTTTGCCGGTTGTGTTTTCGCTTATATTAAAGACTTTTTCTAATGTCGATAATGTGAAATAATATGATGTTATAATTTGATATTTAACGTTCATAAAACTAAACTTATATTTTATTCTATTTTCAACTCCTCGACTAATAACTGTTTTATTATTTACAGCCGACCATACTCCCTCAACGGGTATCCATTGTATCATATTATTAATTTTATTTGCATAAATTGAGAAATCATATTTTAATAGATTTTGTTTTTTATCTATAAGTTTTATATCCAAACCAATCTCTCCTGTAATTCCTGTTTCTGATAGAATATTTTTATCTCCTCCCGGTTTCCAATATCTTTCGTTAAATGTAGGTCGGCGAAATTTATTTGAAATATTAATTTTATAGTTTACTTTTTGTGATGTTTTCAGCATCAAGCCAATAGAAAATAGATATTGTGGTTGAATAAATTCAGAGAACTCTGTACGAAAACTTATTTTTGAAGTGAAATTTTTAAGTTGAAATCTTCCAGCAGCAAAAATTGCATAATTTATTTCGTCTTTAATTTCATCGTAGCTGTTCACCTCTGCTTGCAGATAATTTATTATACCTCCAAGTTCGGCATTTAATTTATCTGATAAGAGATATCTGAAAGAAAAATCGTTTATAATTTTTTTACAATTAATTTCAGAATCAATATAAAATTTTATATCTTCTGGATTGATTTTATCTGTGTAATGCAGTTTGTCATTAAAAAAAGCCGAGCCTATTGAAATTCTTGATTTATCATATTTTTTATTCAAACGAATAAATAACTTTAAACTTTTATCTTCTTGTTCTTTGTTGCTTATTCCATACGAGCCAGCGATTTCTGGAAGTTTTTTATTTTTTGTAAAACACCAAAATCCAATATCAATATTATTATCAGATGGTAGTTTTATAAATAGATTTTGCATTATTCCTAAATTTTTATAAGAATTATGTTTGCGATATTCAACAGGCGCATCAGCTTTATATCTATCAATATACATAAAATTGTTGTCAGCAGAAAATCGATGAAAAGATAATTTATATTGAATTAATTTACTGCTGGTGTTCATATCAAGAAAATATTTATGAGAACCAAAGCTTCCTTTTTCATATAATATATTAGTAGAAAAATTTGTTGTTTTGTTATTATTTTTATTATTTAGTTCAATTACACCACCGAAAGTTCCACTTCCGAACAGCGATGCAGATGCTCCAGATATAATATTAATATTCTCAAAAAATGATGATTGAAACAACGACAAATCAACATCACCTGTTGTAAGTGAATTTACAGTAAAACCGTTCCAGTTTACAGATGTATGGTTTGACGAGCAGCCTCTTAAAGTTATACTTGCCAAACCTCCTGCTCCGCCGTATGATTTCACAAATACTGGACTTACAAGCGACAAAAGTTCTTCGATTCCAGCTGTTTTATTTTGACTCTTAATTAGGCTGTCAATTATTTCGATGTTTGAAGAACTATAAAGTGTAGTGCGCGATGCAATTATGTTTATTTTCTCAATATCTATTGTTTTTTGAGCAAATGAAAAAAACGGAAATAAAGATATATATATAAATAATTTTATTTTAAATAACATTTTTTTTATTATTGTATTAAAGATATAAATTTCAGAAATCTTTTAAATTATAATAATGACAAGTATTAAGACAGAAAAGTATAAAAAAAAATAGTATATTTTAATATACTCTACATGATGATTTTTATTTTCTATAAAAATTATGAAAATTCTTAAAAAGTCTTATTTTTACAAAGTACTAACATACTTAAAATAAGCCTTATAATAGATATATTTATATGCAAAGGTACTACATTTTTTTTCGTAAAAAAATATTAATATAGTTCTAAACTATAATGATAATTATTCGGTAATTTACACTTTCTTTTGTAATTTATTATTTTATACAAAAAAAAAATCTACATTTGTATTTTTACTGTTTGTTATGTAAAAAAACAATGTTTAAATATTATTAAAATGTAAATATATTGAAATTATTGTTCTAATTTAAAATTTCTAAAAAAAACATGTTTGTAAAATATTTAAAAGGCGATAAAGTTATGTGGGTTGTGATATTGCTACTTTCTGTGATATCAATTCCTGCTGTTTACAGTGCAGCAGGGGCGCTTGCTTTTAAGGCACGTGGAGGCGATACTTCTTATTTTTTGTTACGTCAGATTATATTTATTACAACCGGGCTTTTTGTGGTTTATATTTTTCATAAAATACCATTTAGAATATATCTTGTTCTATCGAAAGTTTTGTTGCCATTTGCAATACTTTTATTATTATTAACATTTATTTTTGGTGTTTCAGAAAACGAGGCAAAAAGATGGCTACCTATTGCTTTTGGTTTCAATTTACAAACATCAGATATTGCAAAAATAGCATTAATAATATATGTAGCAAGGCTCTTGGCAATAAGCCACGATGAGAAAGATAAATTTTACAAAGCAGTAAAAACTGTTATAATTACAACATTAACTGTTGTTGGTTTGATAATGCCATTTAATTTATCGACAGCCTTGTTATTATTAATAACAATAGTAGCAATAATGTTGGTAGCAAGGGTGAAGATAAAATATATTTTTGCGATGGGTGGTTTGGCTCTTGCGGGTGGTTTACTGTTTGTGGCACTCTCCTACTCAGGAATTTTACCCGGACGAGCAACAACATGGATGAACAGATTAAAAACATTTACAGTCCATGACAATAATGGAAAAATAACAGATGAAAGCTATCAATCGGATATTGCTAAGCTAGCTATTGTTGCTGGCGGTGTGTTTGGCGAAGGACCCGGAAATGGAACTTTAAAATATGTATTTCCTCAGGCACATTCAGATTTTATATATGCTTTTGTCGTAGAAGAATACGGATTATTTGCAGGAGTATTTATATTACTTTTATATGTAATATTCTTTTATAGAGGAATAAATATTGCAAAACGCTCAACAAGAACATTTCCAATGTTTCTGGCACTTGGTTTGACGTTAAATATTGTACTACAAGCATTTGTAAACATGTCGGTATCGGTGGGAATATTGCCTGTTACAGGACAAACATTGCCACTTGTTAGCATGGGTGGAACTTCTATTTTGGTTACAAGTGCAGCTCTCGGAATAATATTAAATATCAGCAAAGCAAAATCATGATAAGCTGTGTATTTTTATAAATATTTTTGATTTTGTGAAATTTGAAAAATAAAAAAGTATATTTTGTTTAGTAATCGTTAAAAAATAACTTATGATTTGTTTTTTGTAAAATATTTATTATCAGGTGTAAACCAATTCGTAATTCATAATTTATAATTCGTAATTTCCTTATGTTGATTTTTATTATTTAAAATTATATTATTAAAAAAACTTCAAAATTTATTAATTCTTTATATCTTACAAATGGAAAAAAGTATTTTTATAGTAATGGAAAATATTGATTACTGTGTAACAAATGTTTGGCATTTTCATGCAAAAGATAAGTTTGACGTAGCACAACAAATAATCGATAATCTGGATTATTATGATTATCAAAAAATGTTTAACGGACAAAATTGGGGGTCAGGAATAGGACGATGGAGATTTGATGATAAAGAATATAGAACAGTAGAAAGTCTGCTAAAAGCAATTAGCGATGCAACACCTGAAAAAGATAATGAATCGGGATTCCAAATATATAAATTGGATATTAGAAAAGACAGAGGTCTAGCACAAGAACAAACATGGACAACAGACCAACACATATATGAACATTATAGAAATAAACAATGAAATTTGCCAAAATTGAAAAATACTAATTATAATGTTTTTTGTTAAGATTTATAAATCTGTGAAAAATCAGTATAATCTGTGTTCTTCTGTGTTCCTATTATGCAAATTATAATTTCAACAAAAAACATTATAATCAGTAAAAATAAGTTTATTATTAAAAATAAAATCAAAAAAAATGGCAAACATAATAGTAAGTGGTGGTGGTACTGGCGGGCATTTATTCCCAGCTCTCGCTATCGCACAAACACTAAAAAAAATTGATAATACAATTAATATATTATTTGTTGGAGCGGAAGGCAAAATAGAAGAAAAAAAAGTCCCCGAAGCGGGATTTGATATAGAACTGTTGACCATTATGGGGTTTCCACGTAAGCCAAGTTTTAAGAGTATCATATTTTTCTCGAAACTTATAAAAAGTCTCCGAAAATCAAAAAAAATAATTAAACGATTCAAGCCAGATGTAGTAGTTGGAGTAGGTGGATATGCAAGCGGGCCAGTAGTATTCAGAGCCGCAAGACAAGGAATCCCAACATTGTTGCAAGAACAAAATTCATATCCCGGAATAACAAATAAAATATTAGCTAAATACGCACAAAAAATTTGTGTCGCATACAACGATACAGAACGTTTCTTTCCGAAAGAAAAAATCCTGAAAACAGGAAACCCAATAAGAGAAAAATTGTTGGAAACAAATGCAAACCGAGAAGAAGCTGCAAAATCTTTTAATCTTAATCCAAACAAAAAAATTATTCTGAGTCTGGGAGGAAGCGGAGGTGCAAAAAGTTTAAACAAAAGTATTGAAGCAAATTTGGAATATATAATAAAATCAGATATTCAAATTATTTGGCAGACAGGAAAATTTTATTACGAAAGTTCTAAAAAAGAAGCAGATAAAATAAATTCGGATAACGTGAAAGTTTATGATTTTATTAAACGGATGGACTTAGCTTTTAAAGCCGCAGATATTGTTATCTCAAGAGCAGGAGCAGGAACAATATCAGAACTCTGCCTACTCGGAAAACCAACAATTTTAGTGCCATCGCCAAACGTCGTAGAAGACCATCAAACAAAAAATGCTGTCGCACTTGTAAACAAAAATGCAGCCGTTTTGATAAAAGATGTAGATGCAAAAGAAAAACTAATCAAAAAAACTGTCGAAATTTTAAACAATAATGAAAAATTAAAAATGCTATCAGAAAATATTGCTGAAGAAGCTATACGAAACTCAGCAGAAATAATTGCAAAAGAAGTTATTAAATTGATTAAATAGTTTTTACTTTTGCAAAAAAAAATTATAAACTTTTTTATAAAATATAAAAAAATTGAAAACATTAATATCAAATATTCGTTTTTTCTATTTTATTGGCATTGGTGGAATCGGCATGAGCGCGATTGCAAGATATTTTAAAGTTAGTAATAAATTCGTTGCAGGATACGATAAATACGAAAGTAACTTAACAAGCAAATTGATAAATGAAGGAATAATAATTCATTTCGAAGATGATATTAATTTTATTCCGAAAGAAATCAAAAATTCTAATAAATCAGAAATTCTGATAATTTATACTCCTGCGGTACCAGAAAGTAATTCAGAGTTAAATTTTTTTATAAAAAATGGATTTAATGTTAAAAAACGTGCAGAAGTTCTCGGATTAATTTCCAATAATTATAAAACAATTGCTGTTGCTGGAACACACGGAAAGACTTCTGTTTCGACAATTATTGCTTATATTTTTGAACGTGCTGGTTTAAATATGAATGCTATTCTTGGTGGAATTTCAAAAAATTACAATTCTAATTTGGTAATATCAAATAATGTACAAGATGCAGAATATCTTGTTACAGAAGCTGATGAATTTGACAGGTCGTTCTTGCATCTGCATACGCACACAGCTATTGTAACGGCAATTGATGAAGACCATCTTGATATATACAAAGATATAAATGATTTGAAACAAACTTTTAATAAATTTATTAATCAAATATATAAAAATGGTAATTTTTTAATAAAAAAAGGTGTTCATATTAATAAAAATAATCTGCCAAAAAATTATTTTACATATTCTGGAAATGAAGAAGCAGATTTTTTTGCAAAAAATATTATTTCAGAAAACGAAAAAAGTATATTCGATTTGAAAATGCCCATCGGTGAAATAAAAAACATAGAATTGAAATTACCTGGACGAATAAATATTGAAAATGCTGTTGCGGCAATTAGTGTTGCTGTTTTGCATAATATTAGTCAAAAGCATATTAAACAGGCACTTGCAACATGGACTGGCGTAAAAAGAAGGTTTGATTATATGTTAAGAACAGACAAAATTACTTATATTGACGACTATGCACATCATCCAGAAGAGGTATATGCGTTGATAAGTTCTGTAAAAGAAATGTACCCAAAAAAGAAAATAACAGGAATTTTCCAACCGCACCTATACACGCGAACACGTGATTTTGCAGACGGTTTTGCAGAAAATTTAAGTCTGCTCGACGAACTTATTTTGCTTGATATTTATCCAGCAAGAGAGAAACCAATAAAAGGCATCAGTTCTGGTTTAATTTTTGAAAAAGTTAAAATAAAGAACAAAATTTTATGTCATAAAGACAAATTAATTGAAGTTATAAAGAACAAAAAAATTGAAATATTACTAACAATAGGAGCTGGAGATATTGGAAAACTAACAAATGATATCTTGGCAGTTTTGAGGTCTAAAAAATTTGAATAAACTACTCACAACCAGAAAGTGAATAAATAGTTGCATAATTTTTATAATTTTGCATTTTTTTATATAAAATACTGATATCCTTTATTAAAATTGTTTTTTACAAAAACAGATAATAATAATTTTCATCAGAAAGTAAAGTATTATTTACATAAAAATGTATTGTAAATAAAATGAAAAAAAACACTGTTATTTAATATTTTTTTTTAAATATTGAATAATCAATAACATATAGTCAATTACTTATTATATATTTGCACGGTTTTATTTACTCGTGAATTAATTTGGTATATTTGAGAAAAATAAAAAAAATATTAACTCTTTTGGGAATTATAATAATTCCTATAATGATTGTGATGATTTACTCAAATAATAAAAAAATTATTTGTAAATCAGTTCACATTGAGTTTGTTAATATAAATCAAACTCGATTTATAGACGAAAAGGATATAAAATCAATGATATCTCGCTATTATGGTGATATTACAAAAATGCCTTTAAATACTATAAATATTTCGATGCTGGAGAATACTATAAAGAAACATCCTTCTGTGAAAAAAGTTGAAGTTTATAAGAAAATAAACGGAATTTTGTACATTGAAGTTGAACAGCGAATACCTATTGTACGAATAATAAATGACAGTAATGAGAATTTTTATATTGATAAAGAAGGAGTTTTGATGCCAATTTCGGGTAATAATACAGCAAGAGTTATTGTAGCTAATGGAAACATAAAAGAAAATTTTTCTGAAAAAACATCCAATGTTTTTAACGATACATTGGATTTAAAAGTTTTGAAGGATATATATCTTATATCAAAATTTATCCATGATGACAGATTTCTATCAGCACAAACAACACAAATTTATGTAAATACTTCTGGCGAATATGAACTTGTACCACGTGTAGGATGGCATATTGTTCTTTTGGGTGATATAGAAAGATATAAAAAAAAATTAGAATATTTAAAATATTTTTATATTAATGTTTTGAATAAGCAGGGCTGGAATAAGTACAACATACTCAATTTAAAATTTGAGGAACAAATAATCTGTGAAAAAAAATAACCACTATTTTTAAATAATTATGAAAAATTATGTAACAGCTATTGATATTGGTACAACAAAAATTATTGCTATTGCCGGTGTTAAAGAGATGAATAATAAAATAAGAATACTTGGCATTGGTAGCGCTACTACACCTCAAGAAAGTGTAAAAAGAGGTGTCGTTCTAAATATTGAAGAAGCTTCAAAAGCTATAAAAATAGCTGTAAGAAGAGCCGAAGAAAACTCTGGAATTAAATTTAAAAATGCTTTTATAGGAATAGCGGGACAACATATAAAAAGTCAAAAGAGTAGTCATTCTATACATATAACATCTCCCGACAAAGAAATAAAAGAAGAAGATGTAGAAAGTCTGAAAAATGATATGTACAATATGTCATTAGACCCAGGCGAAGAAATTATTCATGTTATTCCTCAAAATTATATAGTAGACCGTGAAACTGGTGTTCGTAATCCAGCTGGTATGTTTGGGCGACGTTTGGTTGGGAACTTCCATATCGTAAAAGGTCAAATCACTTCTGTTAAAAATATCGAACGTTGTGTAAGTCGTATAAATATAAGTATAAATAATTTGTTTCTCGAACCAATAGCATCAGCCAAATCAGTTCTTACAGAAGACGAAAGAGAAGCTGGAGTAGCACTTGTTGACATCGGAGGAGGCACAACAGATGTTGCTGTTTATCACGACGGCATATTAAGACACACTGCTGTGATTCCATATGGAGGAAATGTTATTACATCTGACATAAAAATAGGATGTTCGATTTTGGAAAAATACGCAGAGAAACTAAAAGTAAAATATGGAAAAGCATTAAGCGATTTTGCACCAGAAAACGAGGTCGCAGTTGTTCCCGGAATAAGCGGACGAGAAGAAAAAGAAATCTCATTAAAAGAATTAGCGAAAATAATTCAGGCTCGCATGGAAGAGATTTGTGAAATAATTGATTTCGAACTAAAAAATTCTGGATACAGAAATAAACTCGGTGCTGGAATTGCACTTACAGGAGGAGGTTCATTATTGCAACATTTACCACAACTTATGAGATATAAAACTGGACTTGATGTTAAACTTGCACTGCCCGGACAGTATCTTACATCTGACAGTATAAAACTTAATAATCCAAAATTTTCAACTGCCGTAGGATTGATTAAACTTGGAATTGATAATTATGATAAAATTAAGGAAAAAAAAGAAGTTCCTAAAGAAGAAGTTGTTATTGAGGAGGATGTTCAGGAAACAAAAAAACAAGAAAAGAACGAGAGAAGAAATTCAGGTAGAATGTTTAGATATATTAAAAAAATGTTTGTTGATTTCTTTGATGAAAAAGACGTTCGCGTAAAATAAAAAATAAAAATAGAAAATAAAAAATAAAAAAATGATTACAAACGATGATTTATTACCTTTTGAATTACCTACAAATAAATCTGCCATGATTAAAGTTCTCGGTGTAGGCGGAGGCGGAAGCAATGCGGTAAATCACATGTACAATCTTGGTATTGAGGGTGTTGATTTTATTATTAGTAACACTGATTATCAGGCTTTAAGGGGCAGTGTAGTCCCAGTAAAAATACAACTCGGAGCAACTCTAACAAAAGGACTTGGCGCTGGAAATAAACCAGACAAAGGAAGAGAAGCTGCTATTGAAAGTATCGAAGACATTAAAAGAGAAATAAGTTCGGATACAAAAATGATTTTCATAACAGCAGGAATGGGAGGCGGAACAGGAACAGGTGCAGCACCTATTATTTCGGAAGCTGCAAAAGAACTTGGAATACTAACAATAGGTATAGTTACTTTGCCGTTTCGTTATGAAGGAAGAAAGCGTTTGCAACAAGCTGTTGAAGGAATTAGTGAAATGAGAAAACATGTAGATTCTTTGTTAATTGTAAATAATGAAAAACTAAGGGAAATGTACGGCGATTTTGAGGCAAGAAAAGCTTTCGGAAAAGCAGATGATATACTCTCAATTGCGGCAAGAGGAATAGCCGAAATTATTACAAAGGAAGGACATATAAACGTTGATTTTGCTGATGTAAGCACTGTCATGACAAACAGCGGAATTGCTCTTATGGGGTCGGGACATGCAAGCGGTGATAACAGAGCAGAAGTTGCAGTCAAAGCTGCACTAAACTCGCCTTTGCTTGACAACAATGATATAAACGGAGCAAATGATATTCTTCTGAACATAACATCAGGCAAAAAAGAAGCTACGATGGACGAAATAGGTTTTATAAATGAATATGTACAAGAAGCAGCCGGAAATAATGCAGACCTTATTTGGGGAAGCTCTACTGACGAATCTCTTGGTGATAACCTGTCGGTTACAGTAATTGCTACTGGTTTCGGAGAAGAAGATATTTCAGAAATATATGCAAATATGCCTGAAAAAGAAACAGTTAGACGTATTATAAAAGACGAAAAACAGAAATATAATACAAAAAAATATGGTAACGATAGACAGAAAAAACCACACGACCTATATAATGGTGTACCTTTTGAAATAAATAATTCAGACGATGATATTTTTCTTTTGTCTAATAATAATATTAAACAAAATACAAAAATAAGACAAAAAAAAGAAATATATCAAAGACAAACCAAAAGAACAGATATAAGACTTAAAGCAGCAAGAAAAAATACAGTAGCTAATAAAAAAAAAAATCAAAAAGATACGATTATATTAGATAATAGAAGATATGAAGAATTTAATGTGCCAGAATATTCAGAAAAAATACAACAATACGAAAATATTCCAGCATATTTGAGAAAAAAAGTTAAAATAAATATGGAACAAGAATTTAATGATGAAAATATCTCGCGCTACACATTGTCGGGAAACCGTGATAAAATAAAAATAAACAAAAATAACCAATACTTACATAATAATGTTGATTAAATTTGATTTTTTGTAATTATATTATTTAGAGGTTATTGGTCAGCCTACGGGTATTTGAAAATGTCTGTAGGTTAGTTGTTTTTGTTATCTATTTTTCAAAATAGTAATTTCTTGATTTTCAGCACTTAAATATTTTGATGCGTGCCATATTATTAGTAACTTTTGTAAAACTGTAAGAAGCAAAAACTAATTTATACAGAATAATAATTTATTATTTAATGATTACTAAATAAAAAACATACGATGCCTAATAAAATAAATTGTAATGAAATAAAGTTATATATTTTTTTTTAATATTAAATAACATAAAAACATTTTAAATAAATAATCTATGAACGAAATTCTTGAAATAATTAAATACACTTTACCAGCTCTTATATTATTCGGAACAGTCTGGATTATAATGAGAAACATGCTAGAAAAAGAATCTGGAAAATATAAATTTGAATTACTTGCCGGAAATCAAAAATATGTTACTCCTGTAAGATTACAATCTTATGAAAGAATTATATTACTTTTAGAAAGAATATCCGTTGAATCTATGGCTTTAAGATTACAAAAACCTAAAATGAAATCAGCTCATTTACAAATGCTAATGCTAAGCACGGTAAGAAAAGAATTCAATCATAATTTGTCGCAACAGTTATATATTAGTTCAGAAGCGTGGACAGCAGTAAAATATGCAAAAGAACAAATATTGAGAACTGTAAACGTAACAGCCTCAAAAACAGACCCAAGGACATCGGCAACAGAATTTAGTAAAGCACTGATGGAAGTATATAGTGAAATTGAAACAAGACCGATAGAAGCAGCATTAGAAGTAATAAAAAGAGAAGCACGAAGATATTTTGGAATGTAAAAAATGACATTAAAACAATAGAAAAGTATAAAAATAATAATTTAATATAAAATATGAATTTAACTATATTTCTTATAATAGTAACTTCAATAGTATCATATTTGGCGTTCAGCAACCGCGAAATGTTTGATAATCTGAAGTTTAATGCATTCATGGTTTATAACAGAAAAGATTATAAACGTTTGTTTACGCACGGTTTGTTACATGCTGATTGGATGCATTTGATTTTCAATATGTATGTTTTGTATGCTTTTGGTGACGTTGTTGAAAAAATTATGTCGAAAGAAGATTTCTTTCCTAAAACTCATTATTTGGGAAGTTTTTTATATGTTTTAATGTATATTATTGCATTGCCTATTTCTTCTTTGCCCTCTCTTTTTAAACACAAAGAAAATTACGGATATAATGCTGTCGGAGCATCAGGTGCAGTTTCGGCGGTAGTATTTGCATGTATTATTATGTATCCAGAAATGAAAATGGGACTTATTTTTATTCCATTGGATATTCCAGCTCCAATATTTGGACTTGCTTATCTTGTTTTTTCTTATTATATGGGCAAAAGAGGAAAAGGACAAATAGCACACGACGCACATTTTGCGGGTTCTATTTTTGGGTTAATATTTCCTGTAATTATAAATCCGAGCATTTTAACATATTTTATTGCTTATATATTTTTAATGATATCATAATGAAGTTTTATTCAAAAAAAGCAATATTTCTCGACCGAGATGGAGTAATAAACGACCCCAAAAATAATTATTATGTATGGAAAATCGAAGATTTTATTTTTAATGAACACATATTCAAAACATTAAGAGAATATATTCAAGCTGGATACATATTGATTATTATTTCAAATCAAGGCGGAATAGCAAAAAATATATACAAAAAACTGGATACCGAAAAGCTACATAATTATATGAATTATGAATTTCGTAAACGTGGTATTTTTATTTCTGAAATATATTATTGTCCACATCATCAGGAATTTACAAAATGTATCTGTCGTAAACCAGATTCGCTACTTTTGGAAAAAGCAATTGCTCGTTTTAATATAAATCCAGAAAAATCATTCTTCATAGGAGACTCTAAAAGAGATATAATGGCTGCCGAAAAAGTCGGAGTAAAAGGTTTTTTAATTAAAAAAAACGAAAAACTACCAAAAATTATATAATATTTTACTTTTTCAATAATGAAACATCTTAACAAATAAAAAAAAACAATAAAATGATGACAATAGAATCAATTTATAAAAATATCCAAACAAAAAAATCATTTCTTTGTGTTGGCTTGGATACTGATATTAATAAAATACCGAATTTTTTATTAAATTTTAATGACCCTGTTTTTGAATTTAATAGACAGATTGTTGACGCTACACATGATTTAGCAATTGCATATAAACCGAACACAGCTTTCTATGAGAGCAGAGGATATGAAGGTTGGTTGTCATTGGAAAGAACAGCCGATTATATAAAATCAAATTATCCTGAAATTTTCTTAATTGCAGATGCCAAAAGAGGTGATATTGGAAATACTTCAAAAATGTATGCAAAAGCATTTTTTGAAGAAATGGAATTTGATGCAATAACAGTTGCACCATACATGGGCGAAGACTCTATAAAACCTTTTATAGATTTTAAAAATAAGTTTATAATTATTTTGTCGCTTACATCAAATAAAGGCTCCGCAGATTTTCAGATGCTTAAAAATTGTGAAAATAAAAATTATCTTTACGAAGAAGTTATAAAAAAATCAAAACAATGGGGAACAGCCGAAAATATAATGTATGTTGTCGGTGCTACGAAATCGGATAAATTAAAAAAAATTAGGAAAATTATCCCAGATAATTTTCTTTTGATACCTGGAATAGGTGCACAAGGAGGTAGCTTAAAAGAAACTATTGATAACGGAAAAAATAATAAAGGTGGTCTGATTATAAATTCTTCGCGAGGAATAATTTATGCTGGTAATTCAAATAATTTTGCCGAAAAAGCAAGACAGCAAGCTTTAATTTTACAAAAAAATATGAGCGAAAATGTATAAATCGGAAATATCAAAACATGAAAATTTATTAAAATGTAAAATAAATGGAACTGAATTACATCGCTTAATACCTCAGGCAGAACCAATAATTATGATTGGAACACTTTTATTTTACAATAAAATCAAAACAATTACAAGTTTTACTATTGATAAAAATAATATTTTTTGTCGAAATGGAAAATTTGTTGAAGCTGGTTTAATAGAAAATATGGCGCAAACGGCAGCAGTAGCAGCTGGATATAAAGCAAAAATAAATAACACAAAAATAAGAACTGGTTTTATAGGCGCTGTTAAGAATTTAAAAATATATTGCCTGCCAAAAATAAATCAGACACTCGAAACAAAAATAATTGAAAAATACAAAATCGGAGACGTATCGATTGTAAACGGCAAAATAATAGTGGAAAACAATATAGTCGCTGAATGTGAAATGAAAATATTTTTAATGTAATTATAATGTTTTTTTATCTGTGAAAATCCGTATAATCTGTGTTTTTCAGTGTTCCTATTATATTTAAAATTTAAATTTATATCACAAAAAGAAAATTACAAGAAAAAAAGATGGATAAACAGCTTTGTGTTATAATGTCGTTGTACAAAGATGACAGATTAGAATATTTAAAATCGGCAACTGAGAGTATATTAAATCAAACATATTCTGATTTTGATTTTTATATTCAATTTGATGGTATTGTGAAGCAAGAATGTGAAAATTATTTACATAATTTAAAAGATAATAGAGTAAAAATATTTAAGAGAAACGAGAACAAGGGATTGGCATGTTCTTTAAATGATTTACTAAAAATTATTTTATTTAAAAAATACAAATATGTAGCGAGGATGGATGCTGATGATATTTCGATGCCCAAAAGATTTGAAAAGCAAATAGATTTTCTAAAAAAAAATAGAGAAACAGATATTATAGGTGGCTATATTTTGGAGATAGATAAAAACGGAAATTCAAAAAACAAACATATTAAATATCCTTTAACTCACGAAGAGTGTTTTATTTTTTTTAAGAAAAGAGACCCGCTTGCACATCCAGCTGTAATGTTCAATAAAAGATTTTTTTTAAAAGCTGGGTTTTATTCGGAAGAGCATAGAAAAAATCAGGATACAATATTGTGGTTTAACGGATTTCTAAACGATTGTATATTTGCTAATTTGAATGAAACAGTTATAAAATTCAGGATAACTGACAATCTATATAAAAGAAGAGGAAATTATAAGACAGCAATAAAATTTTTTATAGATAGAATAAAAATTAATTATCATCTAAAATATAATTTTGATGCTTATATATATTCTTTTTTGTATTTATTGGTTTCTTTGTCTCCTGTTTTTATAAAGAAAATATTATATAATAAATTAAGATAAAAATCAAAATAAAAAAATATTATGATACAATTTTCACCGCCTCATATTAAACAAGAAGCTGTTGATGAGGTTATTAACACTTTAAAATCTGGCTGGATAACAACAGGACCAAAGACAAAACTCTTCGAAAAAAAACTGACTGAATATTGCGGAAATAAAAAAACTCTTTGTATGAATTCGGCAACAGCTGGATTGGAACTTATTTTGCGTTGGTTTGGAGTAAAAAAAGATGACGAAGTTATTATACCAGCATATACTTATTGTGCAACTGCAAATGTTGTTGTGCATTGTGGTGCAAAGCCAGTTATGGTTGATATAAACGATAATGATTTTAATATCTCCGTTGAAAAAATTCAAAAGGCAATAACAGAAAAAACAAAAGTAATTATTCCAGTAGATATAGCTGGTTTACCTGCCTGTTACAATGAAATCAATAAACTTGTTGATAATAAAAATATCAAAAAATTATTTAATCCAGAAAACGAACAACAAAAAAAACTCGGCAGGATACTTGTTTTGAGTGATGCCGCACATTCTTTTGGTGCTGAATATAAGAACAAAAAAACTGGAAATCTAACAGATATTACTGTTTTTTCGTTTCATGCAGTTAAAAATTTAACAACAGGCGAAGGCGGTGCAATAGCTCTTAATTTACCTGAACCTTTTGATAATGAACTTATTTATAAAAGTTTAAATATTAAAAGTTTGCACGGTCAGAGCAAAGACGCACTCGCAAAGAGCAAAATCGGGAGCTGGCAATACGATGTAATTTATACTGGATTTAAAGCTAATATGACAGATATAAATGCTTCTCTTGGTTTGGTTGCCCTAAAATATTATGATACGGAAGATTTGCCACGCCGTAAAGAAATCATAACAAAATACACAAATTCGTTTTCTAAATACAAATGGGCAGAGTTGCCTGTCATAAAAGACTGTAACAGACAGACATCGTATCATTTGTATATGCTAAGAATAAAAAATATCTCTGAAAAACAACGCAATGAAATAATACAAAAAATATTTGAACAAGCAGTATCTGTAAATGTTCATTTTCAGCCATTGCCTATGCTTTCTATTTACAAAAAAAAGGGATATAATATTGAAAATTATCCTTTTACATACGATAGTTATTCAAGAGAAATTAGCCTGCCAGTCTATTATAATCTGAGCGACAAAGATACAAAAAAAGTTATAGAAGCTGTTGTAAAATCCATAGAAGCTGTTATAAATTAATCTAAACTTTACAACAAATATTTTTTATCATTTGCTTGTGCAATGTATTTATTGCTACACTCAAACGTTACAAGCAATTAAAAATAATGTTTTGATTATTTTTGCAAAAAATTAAAATTATGAATAAAACAAAACATAAAATAATTACAGGAGATAGTCGTGTAATGAATGAAATTGAAAACAAATCTGTTCAATTAATTATTACATCACCACCCTACTGGCAATTAAAAGATTACGGCACAGATAATCAAATAGGATATAATGATAGTTATGAGCAATATATAAATAATTTAAATCTTGTTTGGAAAGAGAGTCACAGAGTTCTTGAAAATGCTTGTAAATTATGTATTAATATTGGAGACCAATACGCCAGAACAACAATTTATGGAAGATATAAGGTTATTCCAATTAGAACAGAAATTATAAAATTTTGTGAAGCTATCGGTTTTGATTATATGGGAGCTGTAATATGGCAAAAAGTTGGAACAACAAATACAACAGGAGGAGCAAGTATAATGGGGTCATTTCCAAATCCACGAAACGGAATTTTTAAAATTGATTATGAATTTATTCTCGTCTTCAAAAAACAAGGAAAATCAAAAAATATAATACCCAAAGCAGTAAAAGAACAATCTTCGATGACAAAAAAAGAATGGAATACATATTTTACTGGGCATTGGAATTTTAGCGGCGCAAGGCAAAACGGACATATAGCAATGTTCCCGCCAGAATTACCAAAACGATTAATAAAAATGTTTTCTTTTGTCGGCGATACCATTCTCGACCCATTTCTCGGTAGCGGAACAACTTCAATGGTTGCTCAAAAATTACAAAGAAACTCTATCGGGTATGAAATTAACTCTGAATTTATTCCTTTAATTAAAGAAAAAATAGGCTATAATTTAAATACTTTATACGAAAAGCCAGATTTTAAATTTATTACACAAAACAAAATTCATGATAATTTTGAAGATAAAATAAAGTCTCTACCTTATATTTTTAAAGATTTTGTAAAATTGGAAAAGAAAATTGACCCTAAAAAACTTTCTTATGGTAGTAAAATTGATAAAAATTCAGGAAAAAGAGAAAATTATTATAAAATCAAGCAAATTTTATCTCCTGAAATTTTAATTCTCAACACTGGTTTGAAAATTAAACTAATAGGTATAGAAGAAGATAAAACGATAAATGGAAAAGCAATTGAATTTTTAACAGAAAAACTGCA
>JAOZMB010000030.1 GCA_029934515.1 Bacteroidales bacterium | reverse complement strand
TCTCAAATGAATCAAGTTATCAAACAGTAATAAATAATTTAGAACCAGGTAATAATGTAATTAATTGGTCTATTACAAATTCAGATTGTGTAAACGAAGACAATATAATAATATTAAATAATGAGGTTATTGCTGATGCTGGAGAACGTCAGGATTTATGTGAAAATAATACAACATTGGAAGCAATTAATCCGATAGCTATTGCACCTTATCAGGGAAATGGTTCTTGGAGTGTGGTTAACGGACCAGGAACATTGGCTAATTCATTATCAAATATCAGTGATGTTAGTAATTTAAAAGTTGGTTTAAATAGGTTTGTTTGGACTGTTGTTAAAGAAGATTGTATAGCAAGCGATTATGTTGAAATTTACAATAATGCAGTAACTGTAACAGCTTCCGACCAGGAAGAATGCAGCGAGACAGCAACTTTGAATGGTAATATAATTAATGGTAATTCAGGTATCTGGACTGAAACTCCAGAAGGACCTGCAAATATAACAGACCCGACATTGAATAATACTACTGTAACAGGAATTCCAAATGAAGTAACATTAAGTTTTAAATGGACTGCTTCAAATGAAATTTGTAGTGATGATATAACTATTCAGGTTACTAATAATAATTTCAATTTGAATGCAGGAGGAGATGAAGGAGGTTGTTTTGATAATTATGTAATGAACGGCGAAGTAATTGACGGAGGATATGGTAAATGGAAACTTAATCTTGGAAGTGGTACTTTTGTCAATAATACATTGTATAATACGGAAGTAACTGGTTTACAACAAGGTATTAACGAATTTGAGTGGGAAGTAACGCAAAATGAATGTACTGTTACTGATATTGTAACAATAACTAACAACATACCAAGTGATGCCGAGATTTTAACTCCGACATTAAGTAATAGAGAAGTTTGTGATATAACAACAGACCTATCAAGTGTAAAACCAGTTTACGGAACAGGTAAATGGACTATACTTACAAATGCTAATTTTATAAATGCTAATTCAAATATGACAACAGTAGTTGGATTAGAACCAGGAAATAATGAAATAATATGGACAATAACAAATGATATTTGTGAATCAATAGATGTTATAAACATTGTAAATAATGCGGTAACTGCTGAAGCTGGAGTTTCTCAAAATTTATGTAAAGATTCAACAAAACTTGCAGCAAGTAATCCATTATATACAGCTCCTTATAATCAGGGAACAGGTCATTGGAAAATAGTAACAGGTAATGGTATTTTATCTAATTCTATGTCGCTTACAAGTTCGGTAACAAATTTAAGTTTTGATAAAAATAGAGTTGCTTGGATAGTTGAAAAAGGTAAATGTAGTACGACTGATTTTATTGATATTTATAATAATTCAATAATTGCTTATGCTACTAATCAATCTGAATGTGCATCTGAAGTAACAATGGACGGTAATATGTACGGAAATATGATGAGTGAAGCAAGTGGTATATGGACTGATATTTCTGGTAGCGATGCAACGATAACAACTCCAACAAGTGGAATAACAACTGTAACTGGAATTCCTATTAATTCTACATTAAGTTTTAAATGGCAAGTAACAAATAATAAATGTTCCGATTCTATTTATGTTCAGGCAAGCAATAATAAATTTCATTTAAGTGCTGGAAATGATGAAAATATTTGTAGTGATACATATACTTTTTGGGGTGATGAAATAGAAAACGGAATAGGTGAATGGACACAGACATCAAGTCAAGGAAGCATTTTAGATGCCAGTAATAATAATGCTGTTGTGACTAATTTAGATAAAGGTCCAAATATTTTTAGATGGACGGTAATAAGAAATGATTGTCCGAACTATGATGAAGTAACTATTGTAAATGATTTGCCTGATGAAGCAGTGATTATGATACCTGCTGTTTCAAACAGAGAAGTATGTGAAAGCAGTACAATGTTAAGAGCACAAGATTACAGCATAGGTGTAGGACAGTGGAGTAAAATCGGTGCCGCTACTTTTGTAAACGCATCAAATTATCAAACGCTTGTAAATAATTTATCTCCTGGAAATAACACAATAATTTGGAAAATAACAAACGAAAATTGTGAGACAGAAGAACAAATAAATATTCTTAATAATATGGTATTGGCTGATGCAGGTGGACAACAAGAATTATGTAATGATTACACCGTTTTAGAAGCTATCGATCCAACAGCAGTACCACCTTTCCAAGGAAATGGCTCGTGGAAAGTGATGGTTGGTACTGGAATAGTAAATAATAGTTTGTTAAATAGCAGTTCGGTTAGCAATTTACAAATAGGTTTAAACGGATTATTATGGACAGTTGAAAAAGGAATTTGTGATGACAGCGATTATGTTGAAATATATAACAACTCTGTAGTTGCTGTAGCAACAGATAAAAACGAATGCGATGACACTGCTAAATTAGATGGTAATCTATACAGCGGAGCAACAGGATTGTGGACTGAATTCGAAGCTGGACCAGCTATTATAACAGACCCAACATTAGGTAGCACTACTGTAACTGGAATTCCTATAAGTTCGACATTAAGTTTTGTGTGGACACTAAAAAAAGGAGTATGTGAAGACGCTATAACTATTCTTGTTGCAAACAACAATTTTAATGTAAGTGCAGGTGGTGATGATGAAGGTTGTTTTGACAATTATATTTTATCTGGAGATGACCCCGAAGAAGGAGAAGGTATTTGGATACTTCGTTCTGGTTCAGGTACATTTGATAATGATTCGCAATACAATACATTTGTAACTGATTTACAGAAAGGTAATAACAGTTTTGAATGGCAAGTAACTAGAAATTCATGTGTAAACTCTGCACAGGTATTATTAACTAATAATCTACCTGATGAAGCTAAAATAACTTCACCAACAATAGCAAACAGAGAAATATGTGATAACTCAATACTTCTAAAAGCAAATAACCCATCATACGGAAACGGAATCGGTGAATGGTCAATAAACAGCGGTGTTGGTACTTTTACTGAAGAAACTTCATTTCAAACAATTGTTTACGGAATAGATCCAGGAGTAAATTCTTTCAAATGGACAATTACAAAAACTGATTGTGAGTCTTCAGCTATTGTTGAAGTTATTAATAATATGGTAACAGCAGAAGCAGGTCCAGTACAAAATCTTTGTGCAGATACAACTTCTTTAAATGCAATTGAACCACTATCTATGTTTCCAAACCAAGGAATAGGACACTGGATTAATGAAGGAGGAGGAACTTCTTTAATTGAAAATTCATTACTTAAAACAACAAGAATATCTGGATTACAACCAAATAAAAATACATTTAGTTGGCTTGTAACTCTTGGAAAATGCTCTACTTACGATAATGTAAATATTTACAATAATTCTGTACATGCTAACGCAACAGATATATATTCATGTGATAACTTTGCAGATTTAACAGGTAATATGCCTGCACCAGGAGAATCAGGTGTTTGGAGGTCATATACAGATGGTATTACTTATGAAAACCAATCATTATATAATAGTAAAGTTTATAATCTCACAGAAGGTAATAATACTTTGGTATGGACAATAGACAATAATATATGTGATGACGAAGCAATTATTAATGTAACATACACTAACCCTGATGTTAATGCAGGAATAGAGAAAAGTATTTGTGAAAATTATACATATTTAGCTGCAAATGAACCAAATTCAGGAGCATCAGGTGTCTGGTCGGTTATAACAGGAGACGGTGAATTTGATAACTCTATTGTTAATAATCCTTATGTAAACAATATTCAGAAAGGTAAAAATATTTATAGATGGACAATAATTGAGTCGGGTTGTGAAAAATATGATGACGTAGAGATTACAAATAACTCACCAAATGTCGATGCGGGTACATCACATTCTACATGTATTGATAATATTACACTTACAGGAAATCAACCAGAAACGGGAGAGACTGGATTATGGCAACGAATAAGCAATAATCCAGTAAATATAGTCTCAAATACATCGTATTATACAGATGTAAATGACCTATCAAGTGGAATAACTTGTTTCGAATGGACAATATCTAATAGCGACTGCTCGGCAACAGACCAAGTTTGTATTACATATTATTATATTAATCCAAATGCAGGAAACCCAAAATCATCTTGTGATGGAACAGCAAACTTGATGGCTACATATCCACCAGAAGGATTTGGAATATGGACAGCTGGAGGAGATATTGTATTCTCAAATTCTTTGAGTAATGTAGCAACAGTATCAAATTTAGCACAAGGAGTAAATACTTTAACCTGGACTGTTTACAACGGTGGATGTGAAGAATCTGATAATGTTGAAATAACAAGTAATAGTGTTTATGTAAATGCTGGTTCACCAACAAATGTTTGTGAAAACTATACTTCATTAGTTGGAAACGAACCAGAAGAAGGAGGATACGGAGAGTGGATACAAGTAGGAGGTGCAGGACAAATTGAAAATAAAACACATTATAATACTGTTGTTAGAAATATTGGTTATGGCATAAGTAAATTTACATGGACTATTACACAGGGGGAATGTTCAGGAACTGATGAAGTTATTATTAATAATAAAGAGGTACTAAATATATTTGCTGGTGTTGATGCAAAAATTTGTGAACCATCAATAAAACTTGCAGCATTAAATCCAACAACAGGAACAGGAATATGGGAATTAGGAAGTGGAAACGGGACATTCGAAAATGCATCATTGTATAATACTCGTGTAACAGGTGTAGGAATGGGAATTAACAAATATGTTTGGTTAGTTGATAATGGTGATTGTGTAAAAGCAGATACTGTAACGGTAACTAATTATATGGGAACGCTTGCGATAACATCAATCGATACATCGATATGTAAAAATATATATGAGCTTGTTGGAAATGAACCAGCATTCGGAGAAACAGGAATATGGACAAAAGAATATGGAGCGCAAGGTGAATTTTCAGACCCATTAAGTGCAATAACAACAGTAACAAATATTGCACAAGGTCCGAACACATATCGCTGGACTATTTCTAATGAAAGGTGTAGTTCTTATAATGATTTGATTGTAACAAACAGCTCAATATCAACTGATGCAGGAATTGATGTCTCGGTTTGTTCGGATACAACTATTATTGCAGCTGATAATCCGTTCCCAAATACTGGTATTTGGAGTGTTGAAAATTCAGGTGGATATCCGAAATTTGATAATAATTCAAATAATAATACTGTTATTAGGGATCTACATTCTGGTTCAAATATAATAAGTTGGACAATTACAAATGGAAAATGTGAAGCAATGGATATTGTTGTTGTTGTAAATGACATACCTACTACGGCAAGTGCAGGAAACCCACAAACTGTTTGTAACGGAACTACAATGCTCTCTGGTAATAACCCATCGGTTGGAGAAGGAATCTGGACGGCACGAGGAGGAGGAGTTAATACTTCAATTGCGAACCCAAGTAATTATAATACATTAGTAACTGACTTGGGAACAGGTAATAATTTATTCAGATGGACTATAAAACAAGGTAAATGCGTATCTTATGACGAGGTTGTAATACTTAATGATTTGGTTTATGCATCGGCTGGTTTACCAGAAGCAATATGCGGAAGTTATTATCCAGAGTTAAATGGTAATTTTCCAGGAGAAGGAGAACACGGTGAATGGACAGCAACTGGTTCAGGTGTTTTTGAGAATCCAACTGTTTATAATACAAGTGTATCTGGATTAGCACAAGGAATAAATACATTAATATGGACTGTTTACAAAGGTGAATGTTTTAACTCGGCTGAAGTTTCTATTACAAATAACACGCCTTCACCAGCAAGCGTTGGTTCAAACCAAGAAAGATGTGTAGATTTTACTACAATTGCTGGTAACCCACCAATCTCCGGATATGGTGTTTGGTCTGTTGATGTAGGAAACGGAGTATTTGAAGATTCATTAAGTAATATAACAAATGTTACATTAGTAGGACCTGGAATAAATCAATATAGATGGTCTGTATTTAGTGGAGATTGCAGTTCAGGGGCAGTTATTACAGTTGTTAATAATGCTGTAAATTCAATGGTGGGAGATTCTATATCTGTCTGTGGAGTATCTACTAATTTAAATGGTGCAGAACCAAACAGCCAACAAAATGAAACAGGACTGTGGACATCTTCGCCAGGTACGAATGTTATTATTATAACTCCAAGTCTATATAATACAGAAGTTACAAATCTGAATAAAGGAGAAAATCAATTTAGATGGACAATTAGTAACGGAAAATGTAATGATCACGCAGACATAGTGGTTGTTAATAATTTATATGATGCAAATGCAACAATTGCAGGACCAGATACAACTTGTGATGATTTTGTAAGGTTGCTTGGAAATATTCCATTAGCAGGAAGCGTTGGTAAATGGTCGATGCAGGCTGGAGATGGATATTTCGATGACGAATATGACCCAACAACAATAGTAAGAATGCTTATTAGAGGTAATAATACGATAAGATGGTCTGTTACAAAAGGTGATTGTGTTAATTATGATGAAGTTATGATAACAAATCACATGGTAGAAGCACTTGCAGGACCTGATAAAATAGCTTGTGGAGAAGACAAGGTAATTGTTGCAAATGAATTATATGATGGAGAAGTAGCATACTGGGAGCTTATGAGCGGAAACGGTACTATTTTAACTCCGTCAAACAATGAGACAATTGTTACAGACCTTGGCACAGGAGCAAATATATTCAGATGGAACGTTTACGGAGCAACTTGCTCGGCTTTTGACGATGTCGTAGTATCTGAAAACTCTTTCCACACATCAGCTGGACTAGATGATAATGTCTGTACTTCTGAAGCTACATTAACAGCACAAGACCCTGCTCCCGGTTATGGAATATGGAGCATTACGGCAAGTGCAGGAGTTACAATTATGTCTGCAAATTCATTTGTAACAGAAGTAATAGGATTACAAGATTATTCAATGAATACATTTAGGTGGACAGCTTACAGAAACGGATGCTCTGATTATGATGAAGTCGTTGTAAACAATGACCATATTAGCGCACATGCAGGAGGAGATTTATTCACTTGTGAACCAACAACTGAACTTGCAGCACACCAACCAATAGCTGGATCAGGTACATGGGCGATACTAATAGGTGGAGGAACTATCGAAGACCCTGAAAATAATACCTCTCCTATAAGTGGACTTGTTAAAGGAGTAAACACTTTGTCATGGACTGTTAATCACAATGGTTGTTTGAGTGTAGACCAAATGGTTATTACTAATAATATGGTTACTGCATCAGCAGGAGACGATAGAATATCATGTAACGATTATATAAACTTGGCTGGAGAAGAACCACAGAACGGAGGATATGGTATCTGGCATAAAATAGCAGGACCAGGAATAATTCAAACACCATCCGCATTTAATACTCTTGTAACAAATATGCAGGAAGGAATTAATATGTTTGTCTGGACTATACATGAAAACGGATGTTCAAATAATGGTGATGCGATGATAGTTACAAATAATAATTTTGTAACTTATGCTGGAGATAATCAAATCTTACCTGTAGGAACAACAAATACAGTACTAAACGCAGAGTTGCCAGAAGGAGGAAACGGGTATTGGCAAGGAACATCAGGTAACGGAATTATTACAAATCCAACGAGTTATGATTCTGAAGTTACAGGAATGACTACTGGTGAAAATGTATTTAGATGGACTGTATATCTTAACGATTGTTCTGATTATGACGAAGTTTCAATTTTTGTAATTGATTTTATTCCAGAATGTGGAAGTGATACGAGTGTTTGTACGGGTGATGTGAAGCTGAACGCAAGAGGTGAAGCTGCTGATGCTCAAGTCTGGACAAAAATTAATGGCTCAGGAGTATTTGATAACTCTTCAGACCCTAAAACTTGGGTACGAAATATCGGACACGGTGATAATGTATATCGTTGGAGTGTAACAATAAACGATTATACAGCACATTGCGATGTTACGGTTACAGAAAATAGTTTTGGAATAAGTGCAGGTACAAACAGTGCAGGTCTTAGCCAACCACATTGTGAACCATCACGTATTATGAACGCAGACCCACCAGGAGACGGAAATACTGGAATGTGGAGAGTACTTGGTACATCCGGTGGTACATTTGAAAATAATACACTGTTTAATACTGTGGTTAGTAATATGAACCCAGGTGATAATGACTACGAATGGTTTGTTGAAAGAGGCGGTTGTGAAGCAAGAGATACAGTTACTCTTATATGGAATGTGCCACCGAATGCAAGTTTTACGACAGACCCAGACGGTGCATGTGCTGCTGATTCAGTTGAATTTACATTAAACAATACAACTTCTTATCTGAACCAATTCCCAGCACCAGACCATTTCTACTGGAGTGACCAAATTGCACCTTTTGACGAAACATATAGTATATCTGAAAATTCAAACGTTTGGTATCAAAACTTAGGATATGAAGATTCAACAAAATATATTACACTAACAGCAGTTACAACATACATAGACGAACTAGGAGTCCAAACGCAATGCGGAAATAGTTACACAGACTCTGTTGGAGTATGGGCGAATCCTAGAACAGAATTTGAAGTAACTCCTATGGTGCAAATGTATCCTGCTGCACATTTTACGATACAATATTTCGGTGAAGATTCTATTGAATATCTATTCTGGAAATTTGGAGACGGTAACGAACTATTCCAAACAGAACCAGGAAGTAACGTACAACACGAATATGCTACTTGGGGAGAATATGATATATTACTGGAAACGAAAAGCCGTAACGGATGTTCTAATGATTGTACGGTTACTATTCAAATACTAGCACCTTCGCCATCATCATCTTCGCTGGGGGAAGTCGTCGGAAAAGGTTGTGAACCATTAGAAGTAAACTTCCACGCTGGAGTAAATTATGCGGATGAAGTTATTTGGGATTTCGGAGATAACTCTGAACAATCAAGATCAGCTGATACAACTCATATTTATGAAAATCACGGAACTTATTATGTAACATTAAAAGCCTCCGGACAAGGTTATGATAATATATTTATTAGACAAGATACTGTTATTGTATATCAAAACCCAGAAGCTGAATTTAATGTTAATCCTAAAAATGTGATGATTCCTAATCAACCTATTATTTGCGATAACTATTCAAAACGTAGTGTAAGGTGGGAATGGAACCTTGGAGATACTATTATAAACGAGTTCAGACCTTCTCATTATTACACAGAACCAGGAGTATATGATATATCATTATCGGTATGGTCAGAAAAAGAATGTTTTGACTCGGTTCAAATAAAAAGATTAGTATATGCTGAAAGACCTGGTGGTGTATGGTTCCCTAATGCATTTACTCCAAATAGTAATGGCTCTAATAGTGGAATATATCCTTGCGGTGATAATTATGCTGATAACGACCATAATAACGATGTATTTTTTCCTATAAACAGTGGAGTAGCTGAATATAAACTGGAAATTTACAATCGATGGGGTGAAAAAATATTTGAAAGTAATGATATTTGTACAGGATGGGACGGATATGTTAACAATATGATGGCACCACAAGATGTTTATGTATGGAAAGTTTCAGGAAAATATAACAGCGGAACAGTATTTAGAAAAATTGGTAATGTAACGCTATTAAGATAATTATAATATAAAAACAACTGTCGGTGTGGCTTAAAGCTACGCCGACAGTAATTAATTTTATTAAATTTATATTTAAATGATAATAGTAACAGGAGCAGCTGGTTTTATAGCTAGTAATATGATTTCGAAATTGAATATTGCTGGTTATAATGATATTGTAATAATAGATGATTTTTCTATAAAAGTAAAAAAGAAAAATTATAAAAATAAGAAATACTCTGCCGAAGTGCATAGAGATAATTTTTTTGAGTTTTTTATAAAAAATCACAAATTTATTCAATTTATTTTTCATCTCGGAGCAAGAACTGATACAACTGAATTTGATAAAACTGTACTGGACAAATTAAATCTTAATTATACAAAAAAAATATGGAAATTATGCGTCAAATTCGGCATTCCTTTAATTTACGCTTCCTCGGCTGCAACCTATGGTAACGGAGAATATGGATATATTGACAACCATAAAATTGTTGAAAAATTGAAACCTTTAAATCCTTATGGTGTATCAAAAAATGAATTTGATAAATGGGCTTTAAGGCAAGAACGAAAACCATATTTTTGGGCTGGAATAAAATTCTTTAATGTTTATGGACCAAATGAATATCATAAAAGTAGAATGGCTTCGGTGGTATATCATGCTTATAATCAGATAAAAAAAACAGGGAAAATGAAATTGTTCAGCTCTCATAATTCTAATTATAAAGACGGAGAACAGTTGAGAGATTTTATATATGTGAAAGATGTTACAGAAGTACTTTTATTATTAATGAAATATCGAAAAAAATCCGGTATATACAATCTCGGAACAGGTAAAGCAAGAACATTTATTGATTTGACAAAGGCTGTTTTCAAGGCTATGAAAATTAAAAAAAATATTAGTTTTATAGATACGCCAAAAGATATTAGAGATAAATATCAATATTATACTCAAGCTGAGATGAAAAAAATACGAAATGTTTATAATAATTTAAAATTTACTGAACTAGAAAAAGGTATTTTTGATTATATTAATAATTATTTGATTAGTGCTAAAATAAATTAAAATTCAAAATAATAAAATGTGGAAACAACTGAACTGTTAAAAAAAGTTAGAAAAATAGAAATTAAAACTCGTGGATTATCAAAACATATTTTTGCTGGAGAATATCATTCTGCTTTTAAGGGAAGAGGAATGGCATTTAGCGAAGTCCGCGAGTACCAGTACGGTGATGATATACGTAACATAGATTGGAATGTAACGGCTAGATTTAATAAAATATATATCAAAATCTTCGAAGAAGAACGAGAAATGACTGTTATATTAATGATTGATTTTAGTGGTTCAAAGGACTTCGGAAGCAAAAAAAGATTCAAAGACGAACTCGTCACAGAAATTGCGGCTGTACTCTCTTTCTCGACAATTCATAATAATGATAAAATTGGTGTTATCTTTTTTAGTGATAAAGTTGAAAAATTTATCGCTCCCAAAAAAGGAAAAAAACATATATTACACATTATAAGAGAGTTATTAAACTTTAAACCAGATAGTAATAAAACAAATATTTCTGAAGCATTAAGATTTTTGACAAATGCAATAAAGAAAAGATGTACTGTTTTTATTATTTCTGATTTCATGGATAAAAATTTTTCTAAAGCATTGCAAATTGCAAATCATAAACACGACATAATTGCTTTGCAAATATATGATATACGCGAAGAAGAACTAAAACCTATTGGTCTTGTAAAAATAAAAAATGCCGAAACAGGAAGAGAAATGTGGATAAATACTTCTAATAGAAAAGTGAGAAAAAATTATGCTAAATACAGAAAAAAAATTAATGCAGAATTAAAAGAAACATTCTCTAAATGTGGAATAGATAACACTAAAATAAGAACAAATGAAGATTATATAAAACCTCTTTTAAGATTGTTTAAAACAAGAACATAAGTTCAACTTTACATAAAGTTGAACTATATTATACTTTATTTTTTTAATCTAAATTTTTAAATTATGAAAAATATATCAATTTATATAATTGCAGTTATATTTTTTTCTTTTACATACAGCAGTGAAAATAGTGATGATAATGTAAGAAATAAAAAATGCAATATTGATATAGTAAACGAAAGTAAAACAAATGATTTCGGATATTATGGTATTGAAACTGGAATTATTGAATACGAAATGAATATAATGGGGATGACTACAAAAATGACAAATTTTTTTAAGGACAGAGGAGCAGTGCAATGTAATGATGTAATAACAAAATTTATGGGTAAAACAGTTAAAGTGAGAACTTTAATTCTTGGCGATTTTATTTATATATTAGACGAAAAAACAAAAACAGGTACAAAAACAAAAATAACAGAAGAAGAAAATGATAATTTTGATTATAAAAATACTGATTTTCAAAAACTTTCTAAAAGCGAACTAATAGAAAAAAAAATTAAAATCGTCGGTAAAGAAGTTATTGCAGGAAAAAATTGTACTATTTATTCTATTGATGACGAAAAAAATAAAAAAACAGAAATCTGGATATGGAAGAACATTGCTTTAAAAGTGAAAGCATCAGAAGAATATATTGAAGTAGAAACAAAAGCAATAAAAATTATTGAAAACCCTTCGTTCCCAGAAGGAATTTTTGAAGTACCAAGTAATTATAAAATAGATAAACTTGACCTTGATAATATGAATAAACAAATGGAAGATGCAATGATGAAGAACAGATAATCAAGATAAAAAATTGATATTATTAACACAGACCTGCAAAAATTATTAAAACTTTGCAGGTCTATCTATGTTTAAAAAAACAAATATTCGCCACTTTTATATAGTTTGAAATATTTGTTTGATAAATATATTGTATTTTTTATTTCTTTAATTCATATTCTTTAGACCAGTTTCCTTCATTATTATTATTCTCCAATAATGAACCAACTTTTAGACCCGGATATCTCTTTCTCGCTTCATTTTCAATATCTCTATTTTGTCTGGTTTGGTCGTCACTTAGGTTAAGAATTAATCCTCTTTCTAATCCATTTAATAAAACATTATTATGTATTTTAGCCTCAAATACATGCAATGTTAAACCTCCAGCATCGACTGTTGCTGTATCCATTTCGAAACGTTCATTAGAATACGGAACCATACCAAGTTTATTTATATCATATTTTTTGAACAAAGAATCCAAAGTACTTACTTTTACTGTATCTCTTGATATTATTCCAAGTTCGAGAGCCATCTTTTCTGCTTCTATTCTGCTTTTTGTCTTCAAATAAATACTATCTGGCACATTACCTTCTCTTTTTATTTCTGTTATAAAATCGTTCTTGACAAAGCTAATTAGTGTGTCAAAATTTGCTGTAAATTTTCCTTTTTCTTTTTTGTATGCTATCTGTGCCTTTCTCACATTTATCAACTCCTGAACAGTTACACGATATCTATTGTCTTTTTCTTTCACAAATTCTATCGGAGCTTGAATTCCAGCATATAAAGCATAGGCAAGGAACACAATTACGACAAGTAGAATTATCTGAACGGCAATTTTAATTATTTTAATTTTCATATTATTAAATTTTATTTTATGTTTGTTTGCAAAAATAGTAATAAAAATATATTTTTTAAATAAAAATTATAAAATGAACGATTTTATATACTCAGAAGTAGAGCAAGTATTTGAGCATCAGTTACTTACAAAGCAAAAAATTCTTTTAAAAAAATTGTCTTACTTTGTAACAAACTCGGATACAGCAGATGAAATATTTCTAATGAAAGGTTATGCTGGAACAGGAAAAACAAGTATGATAGCGGCATTGATAAAAGTTTTTGAAAAATTAAAAATAAAATCTATTCTGCTCGCACCAACAGGAAGAGCCGCTAAAATGCTATCTTTTTTTTCAAAAAAAGATGCTTACACTATTCATAAAAAAATTTATAGACAGAAAACATCTTATGAAGGATTCGGAAAATTTGAAATAGATGTAAACCTTAAAAAAGATACTTTTTTTATAATCGATGAAGCATCAATGATATCAAATCAATTCTTTGAAAACTCAATATTCGGAAGCGGAAGACTGTTAGACGATTTAATAAAACATGTTTATAATGATAAAAATTGTAAACTTATTCTGATAGGAGACACAGCGCAATTGCCACCCGTAAAATTAAATATCAGCCCAGCTCTAAATAAAAAAGAGTTAGAAACATTCGGTAAAAAAGTTATTGAATACGAACTAACAGAAGTTATAAGACAATCAAAAAATTCTGGAATATTATTTAATGCAACAAATATTAGAAATATTATCAGCGATAATTCATGGTCTTTTGAGAACAAAAAACTTTATAGATTTCCTAAATTAACAATTAAAAATTTTGATGATATAAAAAAAGTAAAAGGTGCAGATATAGTCGAACTAATTTCCGAAGCATACGATAATTATAGCGAAAATGAAGTAGCAATAATTTGTCGTTCAAACAAAAGAGCAAACAGATATAATATGGGAATAAGAAATATGATATTGTTCAGAGAAGATGAAATTGCATCAGGTGATTTACTTATGATTGTCAAAAATAATTACTTCTGGGCTGAGGATATTGATAAAATAGATTTTATTGCCAACGGTGATACAGCTGAAATATTAAGAATAAATAGTTATTCTGAGATGTACGGTTTTAGGTTTGCTGATGTTATTTTGAAGTTTACAGATTATGATTCAGAAATAGACGCAAAAATAATTTTGGATACATTACATTCTGAATCGCCAGCACTTACGCAAAAACAAAATAAAGAATTGTGGGACAGTATAAACGAAGATTATTCGGAAATAGAAAATAAAAGAGAAAAATATATAAAAGTAAGAGAAAATCATTTCTTCAACGCCTTGCAAGTAAAATATGCTTATGCAATAACTTGTCATAAAGCACAAGGAGGACAATGGAAAAAAGTATTTATTGACCAAGGATATATTAGTAAAGACAGAATAGATACAGAATATTTACGCTGGCTTTATACAGCTTTTACGAGAGCAACAGACGAGCTTAATCTAATAAATTTTAATAAAGAGTTCTTTGAAGAAGATGTTTTCTTTTAATTTGTAAATAGAATTTGCTTCTCAGCTTGTTGATAATGTACTTGCGCCTGTTAGGTATTTTTTACCTGACAAGCGCAGTAATATACAACAAGTTTTTTTACTTTTATTTAAATACTTTTCTAAACCATACTTCGACTTCATATATTTTACGTGTTGTCCAACTATTAATAGGAATATTTAAATTTGTTTTGAAAATAAAATAACCGTTTGGATAACCAGAAAAAGGTTTTGACATTTGTTGATTAGGCAAAGTAACCTCATAATCTTTACTTAAATAACTACCAAACATATAATCAACCTGAGCACTAAAAAACATATAATTAATACCCAGAATTACAGAGTAATTATTTTTGACAAGCATACTTTTATCAAGTTTGATTTTCTTTTTATTAGTACTCCAACTCGAAGATTCTGTTTTATATAGGCTTAAATTTATATCATAAGAACCACCTATAAATATAAATTTTTGCTCTTTGTATATTTTTCTTCCTATCTTAAATAACACTGGAAAAGAAACTCTATTCACATGATATGAATCTATCATCCATCTATCGCCAATGGAAAGATGATATTTATTTTCAAAACCAATATTTTCATAACTTGCACCTATCATAAGTCCAGTCCTATCATTTTGTAAATCGTAATTAAAAATTAATCCAGCAAAATATCCGGGAACATAACCAAAATAACTTGTATCTGGAATAAGTTGCATTTCACCGATTGGTGTATTTACAAATTTATTGATATTAGCATTAGGCTGTGGATTAAATAAACAATGCGTCATCCCTCCTTTAAATGAAAAATATCTATATTCTCCGTACTGTGAATATGTATTTGTTGCCGAAAGCACAACTATTAATAAAATGATTGCTGTTTTTTTCATAATTAAATTTATTTTTATTATTATAATAATGAACAATAAATGAATCCACTTATTTGTGTGATAAAAAATTATTAAGGTCTATATTCCCAAAAATCATTTACATAATTTGTATTATTATCAATTGTATCTGTTCCAAGTCCTATATATCCTCTATAATCTCCGTCTCCGTATATTAATCCAGCTCCAACAGCTCTATGTCTCGGCGTACCATAAAAAGGTACACGCTCATCCCATTTGTTTGTAAACGGATTATATCTCCAAAAATCTTTACAAAGAGTATCGGCTTCTGTTTTTCCTGTACCAACATATCCCATACTACCGATTGTAAAACCTACGGCATCATATCTTGGTGTTCCAGGAAAATCTTCTTTGGGTGCCCATGAGCCGTTACCATGAATATCATTTTGTCTAAACATGTACAAATCATTTTTTATACTACCAGAGTTAGTAACTCCTCCACAAACAAACGCACTGCTCTCGTATCCATCACTTTCTATAACAAAAGAAACAGCTTTTGACCTTGCTCCTGCAACAAAAACTGGCATTTGTGTCCAATTGCCTACAAGATTATTTGTGCCTATAGGATTGAACTTATAGAACGTATTGAATGCAGAGCCAGATGTCCCAGTACCAAGACCTACATAACCAAAACCATTAAGACTAAATCCAACAGCATTCTCAACACCAGCACCAGGGTAACCAGACAAGTCAGATAGACGTACCCAATTAGCGTTCTTAAAATCCCATCTCCAAAAATCTGTTACACAATTTCCATCGATTGTTTTTCCAAGTCCAATATAAACATAATCATAATAATTATGATTCGAAGGATTATAAACATCTTCTATTACAAATGCAACAGCATTAGTAACACCTTTATTATTATTGCCAGCACCAGGATAAACAGCAAAATGTTCCCATGTATTGTTTTTAGGGTCAAATTTATATATATCATTATTGTGTCCAAACTCACTTTTCCCCAGACCTACATAAATTTCGTTCTTATAAACAAAAGATATTGCGCCTCTCCATTGATTACTTGGAAAAGGTTCTTGCTCTTTCCATTCGTTTGTAGGCGCGTTTGTTTCAAAAATTACAGAAACAGGATTGTAAGCTGTATCAAGGTATGTTGCAATTCCATCTTCTATTAGTCCAGTAATAACATAAGAACGTAGATAATATGGAGTCTCAGGCAATAAATTAGATATTACAGACTCATAATTATCCAACGTAACAACAAAATCATCTGGAAGCTTATCCTCATTTGCATCGACCATAAATTTTGTAGAATTTTCATCAGTAACAGATTGAGACTCGGTAACAGACCAGCAATGACCGTAAATCAAAATACTGTCTTTTTTGTTATCTGTATATCTTATCTCCGCTTTAGCAATAGCATAAACATCTCCAATCTCAATAACTGAATCCGGAGAACCACTTATATATTTTGCAACTCCGCGAGATGTCAAATAAGTCCCATCATCATATTCTCTTAAAAATGAGTAACCTTTATCTTCAAACTTACAAGCAGAAAATATTATAATTATACCAAATAAATAAAATAGTTTTTTCATTAGATTTTTTTTATTAAATTAAAAACTACAAAATAAACGTTTTTTTTTATAAATTTATTAGTTTTTTTTATAAATTTAATAATTTTATATTTTATTTGTAATAAAATAAATTATTAGATTGTAAATTATTGTTTGTAAATTGTAGAATTTTATTTTGTATATCTTAGTATTGTACATTAAATACAGCTTGGATATTTATTTTGTAATCCCTGAAAATCAATACTATAAACATAAAATAGACAAACAATAAATTGTAATATTATTTTGTAAAATATTTATTACTTTATAAAAACAAAAATTATACCGTTAAGTTAGTTTTTTTTTTATTTTGTCAAACTTTATTTTTTTGTTTTCTTTGCAAACATATATAAAATAAATTAGACAGGTGGATAATATTTTAAATAATCTAAATAAATCACAAAGAGATGCTGTTGTTAATACAAAAGGAGCATCATTGGTTATTGCGGGTGCAGGTTCAGGAAAAACACGTGTGCTAACATATAAGATAGCATATTTGTTAGAAAAAGGTGTTAAATCTTATAAAATTTTAGCACTGACATTTACAAACAAAGCAGCCAAAGAAATGAAAGAGCGTATTGCCAAATTGATAGGAGAAGAAAAAACAAGGTCGCTTTGGATGGGAACATTCCATTCAATATTTGCAAAATTCCTGCGCAATGAAGCAGAAAAAATAGGATATCCAAAAGATTTTACAATTTATGATACAATAGATACAAAAAGTATATTGAAAAGTATTATAAAAGAAATGCAATTAGATGACAGTATATACAAACCATCATCTGTTTACAGTAGGATATCAAAAGCAAAAAATAATCTAGTTACATCAAATACTTATGAAAATAATGACGCTCTTCGCAAAGCAGACATAAATTCAAAACGTCCAGAACTATACAGAATTTATAAGATTTATGTTGAAAGATGTTTACGTTCAGGTGCTATGGATTTTGACGATTTGTTGTTACAAACAAATATTTTATTAAAAAAAAATCCAGATATATTAAAAAAATATCAAAAAAAATTCGATTATATACTTGTTGATGAATATCAGGATACAAATTTATCGCAGTACTTGATTGTTAAAAAACTTGCAGATATTCATAAAAATATTTGTGTCGTAGGCGATGACGCACAAAGTATATACTCGTTTCGTGGAGCAAAAATTGAAAATATGTTTAACTTTAAAAAAGATTATAAAAAATTAAAAATTTTTAAATTAGAACAAAATTATCGTTCCACAAAAAATATTGTAAATGCAGCAAATTCATTAATAGAAAAAAATAAAAATAGAATCCCTAAAAAATTATTCTCCAAAAATGAAGACGGTTATAAAATATTATTATCAGAAGCACTGAACGATAACGAAGAAGGTGTTATAATAATAAATAAAATATTTGATTCTGTTTATGCCAAAAATACGGAATACAAAAATCATGCAATTTTGTATAGAACAAATGCTCAGTCGCGTATATTTGAAGAAGCACTTAGAAGACAAAATATTCCTTATAAAATTTATGGTGGTCTGTCATTTTATCAAAGAAAAGAAATAAAAGACATGCTCGCTTATTGTAAACTGACAATAAATCATCAAGATGATGAGGCTTTAAAAAGAATAATAAATTATCCAAAACGAGGAATCGGACAAACAACAATAAATAAAATAATAAATTACGCACAAAAAAATAATACCAATTTATGGGAAACAATACAACTTATTCCAAAGATAAATATCGGACTTAACAGTAGAGCTGTAAAACAGGTTTTTGGTTTTGTAAATATGATTGATAATTTTAAGGAAAGGTCAAAAGAAATAAATGCTTATGAAATTTGTAAAGAAATAGCTTCGCAAAGTGGAATTTTACAAGAATTATATAAAGATAAAGCACCAGAAGCAATTGTCAGACACGAGAACGTACAGGAATTGCTTAACGGTATTAAAGAATTTACAACTAACTATGAGTATGAGCAGGATATTGATTTATCAGCGTTTCTGGAATCTGTGGCTTTGCTTACAAACGAAGATAACGAAACAAAAGAAGACAAAAATAAAGTAAGTCTGATGACAATACATTCTGCTAAGGGTTTGGAATTTAGGAATATATATATTGTTGGAGTAGAAGAACGGTTGTTTCCTTCTGAGATGTCTGGCTTTTCGAGAAGAGAATTAGAAGAAGAAAGACGACTTTTTTATGTTGCGATAACAAGAGCAGAGAAAGAGCTTGTTATAAGTTACACAAAACAACGTTATAAGTGGGGGCAATTAGATGACTGCGAGCCGAGCAGATTTATAAAAGATATAAATCCAGAATATATAGATTCAGCTTCGAAACAAACAGGCAATGATTTTGAGAAAAAATTTGTAATAAAAAAAACAACAACAAGCAGAAAACGTAAATATATAAAATCTGGTACGTTTAGAAATCAGAAATCAAAAATCAAAAATTTCGACCCGATGCCAAAAAATAAAAAAATGTTAAAAATTACATCAAATCTTTTAACAAGTTCTAATTTGCCTACAAATTTTGATAAAATAATTGTTGGAACTAATGTTGAGCATAGACGTTTTGGATACGGTAAGGTAAGCGAAATTGAAGGCGAACGCCCAAATATTAAAGCTACAATTAATTTTAGAAATAAAGGAGAAAAAAAACTCCTTCTTAAATTCGCGAAGTTAAAAATTATTTAAAATAAATTAAAATATTAAAATATGAAATATAACTCATCGAGGAATAAATTACATTTACCAGAGTATGGCAGGAATATACAAAAGCTTGTAGAACAGGCTGTTATGATTGAAAATAAAGATGAAAAAGCTAAATTTGTTCAGGGAATAATCAATCTTATGGGCAAAATGTATCCATATCTGCGAGACTTGCGTGATTTTAAACACAAATTATGGGATCATCTTGTTATCATGTCTGATTTTAAACTTGGCAAAGATTCTCATTACGAAGCGCCTACTGCTGATGCTTATTCAAAAGCTCCTTTTAAAATACCATATTCATCTAAAAGAATTAAATTTAGACACTACGGAAAAGTTATTACTTTGATGATTGATTATGCTGTAAAAATAGAAGATATTGATAGAAAAAATGCACTTATTGGATTAGTAGCAAACCATATGAAAAAACAATATCTTAGATGGAACAAAAACATTATTGACGACAGTATTATTTTCAACGATATTGGAATAATATCTAACAATGAGCTTAAAATACCACACGGATTAGTTCTCACTGATTCTCGTGATTTAATACATAAACATAGAAAAAAAAGAGTAAAAAAGAGTAGATAATTCTCGCAAAAAATCCGTGAATATCAGTAAAATCTGTGTTTATCAGTGTTTCTATTATTATCTATTTATTTTGTTCAAATAATTATTGTTAAGATTTTGATAAAAGTTTTTCAATTTTAGATTACTTCTATATAAATTTTCTTTGAAAGATTGTTTATCTTTATTTTTATTAAAATAATCTTCGGCAGATTTAACTGGTTTGTTTCTACCTTCTTTTGATTCTCTTTTTTTCTCTGTTTTTCTTTTATTTTCAGATTGTTCTGCTTCTAACAGTCTTGTATTTATTTTTTTTTGTCTTTCTAATAGTTTAGGAGTTATTTTTCTATTTACAAGTTCTTTTTCATTTTTTTCAGCCATTTTATTAATTTCGTTTAATATTTTTTGAGTTTCTGGATTTAACGAATGTTTGGCGTTCATTTCTTTAAGCATTTGTCTAAAAATTTCTTGTTGTGCCAGCATTTTAGCAAGTTGTTTATTTTGAGCGTTCTTATTAAATTGACCTTTTCCGTTTTTCATTTGTTTCAGCATTTGTTCCATTTGTTTTTTCAATGATTCTTGTTGTGATTTCATATTTTTAAATCCTTCTTTTTTTCCAGGTTTTTTACCATTTTTTTTGGGTTTTCCTGAGCCTTGTCCTGAGCCTTGCATTTGATTTTGCATTGCGTTCAGGATTTCCGAGAGTAGAAGCGCTAGGTTGTTTGCTGATGTCATTATTTCTTGTTGTCGTTTTTTGCCTTCGTGTGCTTTTCTGTTCTCAAATAGTCCTACAATTTTATCAAGGTTCTTTTCGATTGCTGTTACTTCGTCTTGAATAGGTTTGCTGATTTGTGTTATTCTTTCTGATAGTGTTTGCAATGAATCTTTTATGTGCGAAAAATCGTCTTTCAAAGCAAGCTGTTTATCTGAATATTCTATATATTGCGGGTCTCTAAAATTTAGATTTTTGAATTTATTTTGCAAGTCCTCCTGCGCAAAAGAAAATGTAAGCATATTATCAAGAATTTGTCTTAACGATTCTAAATTTTCACTTTCTCTTTCGGCATTGTTTGCATCTAACATAGACTGCATTTCTTCTGCCATTTTCTGCATATTTTTTGAGTTCTTTTGTTGTGATTCCGATGCTTTTTTATTTTTACCTTTTTGAATTTTACTTTTAGATTCCTCAAATTCTTTATTAATATCTTCGCTTTCTTCTTTGAAGTCTTCTAATTCCATTTTATGTTTTAGTTCTTCGTTCAACTCTTGTGCTTTTTTATAATCCTCTTCTATACTTTTAAATTTTTCTTCGATATCTTTTTGTTCTTCTGACAATGATTCTTTATCAGATTTTTTATTTTTTGTTTTCTCGGCGAGTTGTTTTTGTTTCTCGGCAAGTTTTTTTAGTTCATTAATTGTATTATCAACTTTTTGTTCTACTTCGTATTGTTTAAGCATTTCAAGGTTACGGTCTAATCTCTCAGACATTTCATCTAACGAAAATTTTTGTTCTTCCATTAATTTATTCATCATTTCTTTGTCAAATTTATTCTGCAATTCTTCTATTTGTTTCATTAATTCTTTCATTTCATCAGTGAGCATTTCATCGAGGAGTTTTTGAATTTCTTTTTGTTTTTCAATCAGTTCTTTATCTTTTTCTGATAGTTTATTTTGCATTTCATTTTTTGATTTGTTCTCTTCGGCGACTTCTTTTAAAAGTTGCTCTAATCTCTCTTGTTTATTAAGAATATTTTGAAGCATTTGCGAATTTTCCCATTCTGTCATCTCTCCGTTGAGGCTTTTTTCGCGTAATTTGTTTAGGTCTTTTTGTAGCTCTTCGGCAACATTGAGACTTTTTTCTATTTTTGATTTAACATTTTTATTTGCAGTATTTTCAATTTCTTTAATATCTTCGTAAGATGGAATCTTAAACTCAGAAAATTGTGTGCGTGCAGATTTACTTCCGTTCACGGCATCGTTATCCCAAACCTGAAAATAATACTGAACAACACCATTTTCGGCTCCTGTAAATTTACCAAAATCAAAAGTATGATAAAAATCCTGTTCTAAAATAGAAGGAAGAAATTGTAAATTGACACTCTTATATTTAATAGTTTTATTATCAAATTTAGTATCTTCTGGCACATTTCTATAATTAAAAGTTAATTTTTTTATTCCATAATCATCATTAATTTGTCCTTTGAAATAAGTAACAAAAAAATCTGTTGTATCCTTAGATTCTAATACAGAAACTGCTGGATATAAATCTGGAACAACAGAAACCGTATATTCTACAAATTTTTCAACATTAAAATATTTATTAGCAATAGACAAAAAATAAGGAATATTTTTTAATGCTGTTTTGTTAAAAGTATAATTATTTCCGTTCTTGGATAATTCGTTCTTTTTATTATCAATTGTAAAATGCAAAGAATCAACATCTTTTGTATCAAATGACCAGCTAAGACGAGTACCAAAAGGAACAACAATATCACCAGTATTTTCGTATTCAATATCTTCTTCGCCCGTATATGCTGGAACATCTGCAAAGAGCCTAAATTTAAGAATAACAGGAGAAGGTAAAACTTCAATTTTGTGAGTATCAGAGTAATATTGCTCTGCCGTAAAATTAAAACTTAAAGAATTGTTTAGATTTAAAAATTTATACTCAAATTCGGATTTAGATTTTTTATTATTATACATAACAAAAGTATTACCGCTGTAAGTTATAAAAATTTCATTGGGAACGTATTGTCCAGTAATTTTCAGTTTAACTGTAAAATTTTCACCTTTTTGTGTAAACATTGTATCGTTTAGAAGTTCGAATTTAAAAGGTGCTGGAGTTTTGTAATGTACAGTATGATTTACTATTCTTTTGGTGCTGTCGGTAAATACAGACGGCGAAAAAGATAGAACAGCAATAAAAATAAATAACAAAACGGATAGATATTTTAGATATTTTATATTTTCTTTAAAATTTATTGCCATTCTAAATGGAAATATTTTTATATCATCTATTTTTTGTTCTATGCTTGCCACAACGAGAGGATTTCCATTACTTATTTCGTATAACTCTAATGTATTCAGTAACTTATCTTGAATATCAGGAAAATGTTTTGAGATAATTACAGATGCCTGCTTCTTGCTCAAAACTGTTCCTATTTTTAATAATTTCATTATCGGAATTATCATAAAATATATTAAAATAAATCCAAATAATAAAATAAAAAGATAGAAAAATATAGTACGAACAGTAATTGAAAAATGAGCATAATACTCTGAAACTGAAATAAATAGATATAAAGATAAAATTATTATTCCAGATAGAACCGAACCACGTATTAATCTATTTTTATAATATTTTTTTGTAAAACGATTTATTTTATTTATTAAATTATTGTAAGATTTCATTTTATTTTTTGTTAAAATATTTATTTGTTGATTTCACAACATAGAAGGTTATGACACGCTTTTTATTAACGAATAATTTATATTTTCATTATATTATTCATAAATATTTTTTAATGTTTGAGTTCTGTATAAAATTGAATTATTATATTGTTATTTGTATTTTAAATCTTATTCCGAACGATGGAACATCTGGTTTATCAAGATGTGTAAGTCTCCAAATTGCTTCAACTCTAAGAAATTTGAATATATTTTCTACTCCTGCTCCTACTTCGAAATAAGGTTTATTTGCAGCCTCTGTACCTGGCAAAAATTTCATAACATTATCATGATTTTGCATCATCTTACCATATAATCCTCTTCCTGTTATTGTACTTCTCCATTGTAGTCGTCGCAATAATGGTATTTTACCAAGTATTAAACCGTTAAAATGATGCTCTGCATAAAAATTAATATAAGTATCGCTCACAAATTCATAGTAATTAAGCAGATTTAGTGCAAAACTGTAATACGACCAAGTTTCGTTTCCCCGATGAAGTTCCAAAAGAGGATATGGAACTTTACCTCTAATAATTCCTATATCTGCTACATATTCCAGTATTCCCAGAACTTTTATGTTAGCTTTTTGTTTCATTATTAAATTTGCTTTGTAATATCCTGTTTGGCTTTCAAATAGGTCATGAAATCCATAAGTAAGATTTATATTGAAAATAGGATAATCTGTTCTCATGCTAATCCTTCTGAAATATAAATCAAGTATATCTTCGCGAAATGATATGCGTGTATTTAATGTAATTTCTTTTGTTGTTAATGCTTTTTCTGAGAAGTCATTAAAAGTTCCGTTGTCTTCTGAGTATTTATAAAAACTAAGAGAATCAGAATTATGAACGATGTTGTAATTAAAATACAATATATTTTTAAAACCTCTTACCCATTCTTTTTCAATATAATATTCAAAATTATCAATCATAGAGAGTCTATAATTAAGTCTTCTTCGCATGAGCGATGAAATAAAATTATTTTCGGTTGTTAGAATACGATTTTCGCGAAGGAACTCTACTTTTTTATTTCTTCCGAGTTGTCCGATATCATGTTTTCCAGATATACCCATTGCAAATCTCGGATATTTTTTGAAGCGATAAGCAAGCTCACCACCGAATTTTAATTTTTTATCTTTGGTACCGTAGCCTACATGACCTCCAAACATAATTCGCTCGCTGTATTCTCTGCTTGTGCGTCCCGTGATAACAAAACGATGTCCCTCAAGCGGATTTTTACTGTACAAATTAAAATAAGGACCTATCTCAAAATTTCCAAGATTATAAAATCCAGAAGTAAACATACGAAACAGTCGCTCTGTTTGTTTAACAATCGGGCTTTCTTTAATTACATCAATTGTTTCTATAATTTTTTTTTCTTGCCTACTAAATACCTCTGGACGCTTTACATCCCAATTTATAGTATCGATTTTATCATATTTTTCAGTAGAATCGACACTATTATCTCCTGCAAAAAAACGTTTCGGAACAGTAGGATTTAATTGTATATTATCATAAATAACTGTTCGTTCGGCAATTGCTCCAAAAACATTACCTTCACCAGCTTTTTTATCAACTATATTAAAATCAATATATTGTTTACTTCGTTTAACAAACCAACTACTATCGTTCAAACGCAAATATTCCTGTTCTACTTGAATATCATTTGCAAAGTTCAGATTTGCACTCTCGCTTATACGTGCCTTGATTTGTGTAACAGCAAAGGTTGTATCATGCACCCAGAAGTCGCCGACAAAATTATTCTCAAATTTACGAATTGGTTTAAATTTAATATGATAACAATACATATTATCAACATAAGCACTGTCTATTAAATAATATTCATAACTTAGTCGCCATGTCGCCGAAATCGGACTGACAAAACTTCTTCCAAAAATAAAAATAAAATTATCATAAAGATTTGTCGATATTGACATATTACCAGTATATTTTGCAATCTCAACATGGTCGAGACCTATTGAATTGGTATTATATTTTTTAATAACTTCCTTTTTTCCAAGCGGTTTTTTACGATACCAATAATCTGAAAATGTTTCGGCAAAATATATCGGCAAACAAGGTTTTCCAGATATTACAGATGTATCAAGATTGTTAATTGCATCACTGTCGTTGATAAAAATTCTTTGTAATGTTTTTTCATCAATATTGTAAACAGAAATATTTGATTTATTGTAGAACTCGCACTTATAAAATTCTAATTTATTTGGATTATTTTTTTTCTTATTTTTAACAATATTTCTCATAATTTCATAAGCTGGGTTCTCGCCGGCATTTACTGTAACAGCTTCAATTGATATGTCCAAAGACTGAAGTTCTACATCAAGTTCTTGATATATACCTTTCTTAATTGGTAATTTAAGTTCCTTGTAGCCAAGATAATTAAATTTAATTGTATCTACTTTGCTTAATGTACTTAGAAAATAAATTCCTGAATTATCTGATACTGCACCTATTGTTGTTCCAGCAAAACTGACTGAAACAAACGGTACTGTTTCGCCAGTTTTTGCATCTTTTATTGTTCCTCTTACTTTTGTTTGTCCGTGAACAAAAAATGAAGTTGCAGATAAAAATAAGATGAATATAATTGTAAATTTCGATATTATTTTTTTTTCCATAATGTTTTTTGTTTAAATTATAATTTATATTAAATTAAAAAATATTATTAATTCGTCAAATCAATGTTATAAGTGTTAATTGCATAGGATAATAGGAACACGGAAGAACACAGATTATACGGATTTTCACAGATTTATAAATTGTTTGAAATAAAAATAATTAATTTTATTTCAATTTGACAAATAATTTTTCACATTGTTTTTCTTGTTTAATTTTTACAATCTTATAGACTATTTTGATTATCAATAAGTTAACATTGTTTTTTTATTATTGTTATATAGTCTTATCAATTATAATTTTTTTATGATAAAAATCATTTAAAACAATTTTTTTTCTATAAAAAAAAAGTGCAATTTTGTGGGCAAATTTAAAAAAAAACTTATGAAAAAACATAATTTTTATGCGGGACCAGCTGTACTTCCTAATTCTGTTATTGATAAAACAATAAGTGCATTAAAAAATTTTGCTGGAACAGGTATTTCATTGGCTTGTATTTCGCACCGTTCAAAAGAATTTGATGATGTTATAAATGAGGCGCAAGATTTGTTTAAAGAAATTTTAAATATTCCAGAAGGTTACTCGGTGTTGTTTCTTGGCGGAGGAGCAAGTACACAATTTGCGATGCTTCCTTACAACCTGATGAAGAAAAAAGCTGTTTACGTGAACACAGGAACATGGTCTAAAAAAGCAATTAAAGAGGCAAAAATTTTTGGTGAAGTAGTGGAGATTAAAGCAGATGATTTTACTTCTATACCAAAAAACTACAAAGTACCAAAAGATGCTGATTATATTCATATTACTTCTAATAATACTATATTCGGAACAGCAATTTTCGAAGACTTTGATTTTGGTATTCCATTGACAGCTGATATGTCTTCTGATATTTTTAGCAGACCTATTGATATATCAAAATATGCGGTGATATACGGAGGCGCACAAAAAAATATGGCACCAGCAGGAGTAACTTTTGTTATTATACGTAACGATATTATAGGAAAAACAGACAGAAAAATTCCTACAATGCTGGACTACAAAACTCATATTAAGAAAAACTCAATGTTTAACACACCACCTGTAATTCCTATTTTTGCGGCATTGCAAACACTAAAATGGATAAAAAAACACGGTGGAGTAGAAGGAGTGCAAAAAATGAGCCAAGAAAAAGCAAAAATGTTGTACGATGAAATTGATAGAAATAAATTATTTGTTGGAACAGTTGCAAAAGAAGACCGTTCAATTATGAATATTTGTTTCGTTATGGCTGACAAATACAAAAATTTAGAAGATGGTTTCCTTGAACTCGCAATATCAAAAGGAATAACAGGAATAAAAGGACACCGTTCAGTAGGAGGATTTAGAGCATCAACATACAACTCATTGCCAAAAGAAAGCGTAAAAGAACTAATAAAAACAATGAAGGAATTTGAACAAAAAAATTAATGAACAACAACCTCTTTTATGTTGTTTGCTGATTGTACAACCTGAGAGGTTGTGATACTATTTCACAACCTTTTAGATTGTGATTCTTTTCAACATGCCACGATAAAAAAAAATATGAAAAAGAAAAAATCAAAAGCAAATGAAATACTTTGGATAACAATGGCAGTAGCTTGTTCTGTGATAGCAATACACAAAACAATATATCATGGACTTGGAACTGCATGGTATTTTTACGGTTTTATTATTATTGCTATAATGATGTATTACATAAGAAAAAATATGAGGAAAAAGTAGAGGTAATGGTTCAGTTTAATTCTCCTTTAATTTTTGTAAAAAATACCTTAATTTTAAATATTTATTACAGTTGGTTTGATGATTCCGAATTATGAATTATGAATTACGAATTATGAATTATGAATTATGAATTATGAATT
>JAOZMB010000138.1 GCA_029934515.1 Bacteroidales bacterium | reverse complement strand
CATTCTGGTTTAATAAATATTAGATTTCTTAAAATATCATTTCTTTGGAAATGTAGGAATATACCCAAGTCGTGGAAAAAATCACTTAAATGTAATGCTTGTCTTGTGTTAAGTTTGTGTTTTTTACAAATAGAAATATATTCTTCATAACTAATAAATTCTTTGTTTGTTTGTTTTAATTTGTTACGAATATCTAACCATGCTTTTGGTAAAGTCTCTCCAATGTGAGATAACTTGCGTATTTCTGTTTGTATAATTTTTTTAAGTTCTGGTATTCCTGTTCCAGTTTTGGCACTAACATCATAAAACCCAACAATATTCGGAAAATGTTTTAATAACAAAGATTCATCTATACGTTTTATTCTCTCGTCGACTTTACTGTGAACAACAAGTATTGGCGATTTCTGACTTAAAAGACTTACAATATTTAGCCAATAATCAAAACTTGCCATGTTTGGCATCATCTTTTCAATTCTTGCGTCCCAAACGAGTATGTAAAGCGAACGTTTACTTAGAAAAAATTGATGCGTAGAATAATAAATATCCTGTCCGCCAAAATCCCAAATATTAATTTTAAGCTCTTTCTTGTCTTCTGATAACAAATCCCATTGTTTTATATCAATGCCTTCCGTTGAACTCTCATGATTATTATAATCATTGTGTATTAATCTTTTCATCAATGACGTTTTGCCAACAGCACCATGACCAACAAGTAATAATTTTGCCTCGTATAAATTAACTTCGCCTTTTTTGCGTTCTTCGTAATAATTTCTAATAGCTTCTTCGCCTTGATTGATTATTTCAATAGGTGGTGAAATAGACGAACTCAAAACTCTGGCTTGATTTTTTAGCATACCAACTCTTTTGGATATGTTTGTTGTTGATTTTTCTTTTTTCATTTTAACTGATTTTAAGATTTATAGATTAAAAAATTTAAGTTTATTTTATCTTTGGTAAGCTACACCAGGACGATACTAATTATTTGCAATAATAATAAATATTATTAACTTTGTGAAATGTTTTTTTTAACAATCCCATAACAATATACGTAAAAATAATAATATTAATAAATTAAACCTAATTCTGAAATATGAAAATTATCACAAAACAATTATCACAAGAAATAAAACAACTTTTATCAGATTCTAAAAAAATTACAATAATAGGACATTATGCTCCTGATGGCGATGCTGTTGGTAGTTCACTTGCTCTTTACAATTTATTCAAAAAATATTCTTATGATATTTCTGTTGTTATGCCATCATTTTTGCCAGATTATTTAAAAATGCTACCTGCATCAGACAAAATTATTGTATATTCTAAGGAAGACAAAAAAGCCGAAACTTTGCTTAGTATATCGGACACAATTATATGTGTTGATTTTAACAGTACCAAAAGAGTCGGGAAATTAGAAAAGGCTTTACTTAATTCAAAAGCTGTTAAAATAATGCTTGACCATCACCCAGAACCTGAAAATTTTGTAGATTATATTATCTCAAATACTGAGGCTAGCTCAGCATCAGAAATTATTTATGAATTTATTGTTATAATTGGAATGAATAATTTAATAGATAAAACAATTGCAACATGTTTATATACTGGAATAATGACTGATACAATAAATTTTAGTGTAAATTCTTCGAGAAAAAGAACTTTTGATATTGTAGGTAATTTGCTTGAGCTTGGTATTGATAAAGATAAAATATATTCACAAATTTTTAATAATTATTCGGCAGATAGAATGCGACTTGCTGGTTATGTATTGAACAAAAAAATGAAAATTTTATATGAACATAATACAGCATATATAATTTTGAATAAAAAAGAACTAATGGAATACAATTATAAAAATGGAGACCATGAAGGTTTTGTTAATTTTCCATTATCTATTAAAGAAATTAATGTTACACATATTTTTATTGAAAAAGATGATTATATTAAAACATCTTCTCGCTCTACTTCTAATTTTGATGTAAACAAATTTGCAAGAAAATATTTTAATGGAGGTGGACACAAAAAAGCGTCAGGAGGAAAACTATTTATTAATATAAATGAAGTTGAAAATTATATATTAAATGCAATTAAAAATATAGATTAAAATCAATATAAAAAGTAACAATTAATTTACATATAAATGGAAAAAATATTAATAGAGAAAATAGAAAAAATGCCAAAAATTGAACTTCATGTACATGTTGAAGGAGCTACAAAAGCTGAGGTCTTCTATTCTTTGGCAAAACAAAACCGAGTGAAACTTCCTGTAAACACTATCAAAGAATGGAAACATTTTTTTGAATTTAAGGATTTTTCGCATTTCATTCGTGTTTATACAACGGCTGTTTCGGTTCTTAAAAGTTCGGAAGATTATGCTCTATTGATTGAAAATTTTTATAAATATCAAGCCAAACATAATATAATATACACAGAAGCATTTTTGAGTGCTTCATTTATGGTAGAACGTTTTCCGAGAGATGAGATATTAGAAGCCATTGAATATGGAATGAAAAAAGGATATGAAAAATATAAGTGCAAGATAAATTTTATACCAGATATTGCAAGGAATATTCCAAGTTCTCAAAAAAAAGTTCTTGACTTTGTTATTCAAGGAAACAAACGTGGACTTTTTGTTGGTCTCGGTCTCGGAGGTATGGAAGACGGATATCCTCCAAAACTTTTTAAAGAGGTTTATGCTAAGGCAAGACGAAACAAGCTACATGTTGTAGCACATGCTGGCGAAGCGGCTGGTGCCGAGAGTATCAGAGAAGCTATAAAAGAATTAAAAGTCGAGAGAATCGGACACGGAATTAGGTGCTTAGAAGATAAAAAATTAGTAGAATATCTGCGTAAAACTCAAATGCCAATAGAAGTATCGCCAACGAGTAATTATTGTCTTGGTATAGTTAACAAAAATGAAAAACACCCGATAAGACAGATGTATGATGCTGGACTTTTTTGTACAATAAATTCAGATGACCCTGAAATGTTTTCAACAAATTTAAATAAAGAATATAAATTACTTATTAAACAGGGTTTTTCATATAACGAGCTAATACAGTTGAATAAAAATGCTGTCGGTGCAAGTTTTTTGAGTAATAACGAAAAATTAAATTATTATAAAATATTAAAACATTATGATGCAGTTGATAATTAATTTGTTATAGTGCTGAATAGCAATAGATTACAAAATAAGAAATTTTTTTCAAAAAAGTAAGAGGAAATATTTTTTACAAATTTATTGTTTTTTTTTTGGTAATCAAAAAAGTGTTTTTAAATTTGCAGTCTCGGGCAAGTCTTATACGGCCAGCTCCTTCTGAATTCCCCCAGATCTTGATCGAAGCAAGGGTAAGGTTGTTGTAGCGGTGCGATGTAAGTAGCTTGCTCGTTTTTTTTGTAGCTCTTCTAAATACATTTTGAACCTTTTTTATTTTATAAATAATGAATATTTTGAAATATCAAAACCGTTCAGAAATTCTTTTATTTTAACTCTTTTTTTTCCTGCAAGTTGTAGCGATAAAATATTTATAAATCCGTCTTTTACAGATATTCTAAGTTCATTTTTTATGTCTATAAAAAAAAATCCTGTCTCGTAGTTATGAGTTTCGTATATTTTTTTGACTATAAATATTTTACAATTTATTTTTTTTCTTGTCTCTTTATTTATTAGTTCTGTCCATGCGGCAGGATAAGGACTTAAACCTCTAATAAAATTGTGAATATTATTAATTTTATTGTTCCAGTTTATTTTACAATCAGCCTTAAATATTTTTGGTGCTTGTTTGTGTTTATTTTTATTGAATAATTTTTTTTGGTTGATTTTGTTATAATTTCCAGAAATTATTGCATCACTTGTTCGAATTAATAATTCTGCTCCTTCATTCATTAATTTATCATGCAGTTCGCCAGCTGTCTCTTCTGGTAATATTTTTATTTCTTTTCTGAAAATTATTTCGCCAGTATCGATTTGTCTCTCTATAAAAAAAGTTGTTATTCCTGTTTTATTTTCACCGTTAATTATTACATGGTTTATAGGCGCTGCACCACGATAATCAGGCAACAACGAGGCATGTAAATTTATTGTTCCGTATTTTGGCATTGCCCACACTACTTCTGGCAACATCCTGAAAGCAACAACAATCTGTAAATCAGCCTCTAACTTTCTTAGTTCTTTAATAAATTTAACAGATTTTAGATTTGTCGGTTGCAAAACATTTAAATTATTTTTTATTGCAAACTGTTTTACAGGCGATTGTCTTATAACTCTTCCACGTCCAGCCGCCCTGTCTGGCGATGTTATTACTGCAACTATATTAAAACCATTTTCTTTCAATTTCTTTAAACTTGTGGCTGCAAAATCTGGAGTGCCTAAAAAAATTATTCTAAAATTACTTTTTTTTATCATTTGTTTGTATTTTATTGATAACTACTTGGAGGAAGTTATTTTGTTTAGTAAATAGATTATTATTTATATCTAATTTTATTTTTTGCGGAATGTAGGTAGCTTCGCAAAAAACACTCCGCAAAAATAGAATGATTATGTGCTTAGTAATCATCATAATACAAATTTTAAATCATTATATTCTTTTTCAGTTCGTTAAGATATTTTCCGCAATTTTTTAACAAAACGTAAATCAAGGTTTATTGAAAATGCAATTTGTTCGTTTGTTAATCTTAAATTCATAAGATTAATCGCAATTTCTTTTTCTCTGTCTATCATGCTTTGTTCCCACCCAGATATAAATCTTTTTGCACCTGTTTCTGATATTTGACTTATTTGTTTTTCCATGTCTTTTGGTTTTATTTGTGTTGATAAAATTAAATAATGTGTTAATTGGTCGACTATTTTCTGACCATTTGGATTTGCCAATATTTTGTCAATGTCTTTGTAAATTTTGCTGATACTTTCAATTAAATCTGGAATACTATCGTAAATGTGTTTCATTGCAAGTAACATGGCTTGTAATGACATTGTTTCAAAAGTTTCACTTATTTTTTCGTCTGTGTATTCGTGTATATCAACTTTTATGAAATCAAATTCTGGAATAAAGCGTAAAAGAGTTTCATCAAGTCCGTCTTCGAAATAATCACGAAAATTTTGTCATGAACTTTTATTTTTTCCATTCTGTAATTTATATTTATAGTTGTTGTATTATTTTGTTTAATATATTCGATTAAAATTATTTTATAAAAAAATACCAAATTTATATATTTTATAAAAAAAACATTACATTTGCATAAATAAAATACAAATTTATTATTTTTATTTAAAAAACAATATTATGAGAATAAAAAAATTAAAATCAGGTATATTTGCCTTAATTATGTTGGTTCTTGTCTCGTTTACAATAAAAGATGACCTGGGAGATAAAAATAGAGTAATACTTGAACTAATGATGGACGGTTTACGTAAAAATCATTATCAAAAACATAAAATAGATAACGATTTTTCGGAGAAGGTTTTTAATATGTATATTGACGATTTGGATTACAGTAAAAGGTTTTTTCTGCAATCTGATATTGATAATTTTGAAAAATTCAAATACAAAATTGATGACGAAATAGAAAAAAGTAATTTTGAATTATTCAATTTAACGAAAGATATTTACAAGCAAAGAATTAAAGAAGTAAAAAAATATTATACAAAAATTCTTAAAAGACCTTTTAATTTCGATAAAGAAGAGAACTTTGAAACCGACCCTGAAAAAAGAAAATTTTCAAAATCAAAAAAAGAACTAAAAGAATCTTGGCGAAAATTATTAAAATATCAGGTGATGGCAAAACTTGCAACAAAATTGATAAAACAAGAGGAATTAAAGAAAAATAATGACAGCTCGGCAAGTGAACCAAAGACTTTTAAAGAACTCGAAAAAAAATCGAGAAAAGAGGTTCTTAAAATTTACGATGACTGGTACCATCGTATAACAAAAGTGAACGACAAAGATTTAATTAGTATATATTTAAATTCAATAGCATCTCTTTACGACCCTCATACTCAATATTTTCCACCAAAAGATAAAGAAAATTTTGATATTAGGATGTCCGGCAAACTGGAAGGAATAGGTGCTACGCTGAGCCAGCCAGATGCTTATATAAAAGTTATGAAAATAGTTCCAGGTAGTGCATGTTGGAAACAAGGAGAGTTAGAAGCAGGCGACCTTATTCTGAAAGTTGCACAAGCTGACTCGACACCTGTAAATGTTGTTGATATGCGCATGGACGATGCAATAAAGATGATTAGAGGTAAAAAAGGAACAGAGGTTAGATTAACTGTGAGAAAAGCAGACGGCAGCGAAAAAGTTATATCAATTATAAGAGATATTGTTATTCTGGAAGAAACTTTTGCGAAATCAACAGTTATTAGCGACAGTATAAGCAATAAAAAAATTGCATATATTTACTTACCATCTTTTTATGCTGATTTTAAAAACCCTTCTGGCAGAAGATGTAGCGAAGATATGAAAAAAGAAATTGTGAAACTGAAAAAAGATAATATTGACGGAATGATTATTGACCTCAGAAACAATGGAGGCGGCTCGTTAAGAGATGTTGTTAAAATTGTTGGTTTTTTTATAGAAAAAGGTCCAGTTGTACAGGTTCGAGGTCGATACGGATTACCGCAAATGCTCGAAGATAAAGATTCAACTGTATTGTATGACGGGCCACTTGTTGTAATGATAAACGAATACAGCGCATCAGCTTCCGAAATTATGGCTGCCGCAATTCAAGACTACGACAGAGGGTTCGTAGTAGGTAGTAACCAAACTTACGGAAAAGGAACTGTACAACGTTTTCTACCTTTCGATAGGGTCAACGGTTATAATCATTTAAAACCTCTCGGCGATTTGAAAATTACAACACAAAAATTTTATAGAATAAACGGAGGCTCTACACAATTAAAAGGTGTTAATTCTGATATAGTATTGCCTGATATTTATGCAAAACTCGAAACAGGCGAAAAAGATACAGAATATCCAATAGAATGGGACGAAATAATAAAAGCAGATTATAAAATAATTGAAAATAATACAAGTAAAAAAATGCTTATTGAAAACAGCAAAAAAAGAATCTCAAGCGATACAACTTTTCAAATAATCTCTAAATATGCAGATTATATGAAAGAAACAAGAGATAATTCATTAAAATCGTTAAAATTAAGCGAATATAAAAAAATCTTAAAAAGTAAAGATAAAAAAAATAAAAAATATAAGAACGCAATTAAAAGAAAATCAGACCTAATATTTAATGTACCAACAACAGACTCTACAACTGTTTATGCAGATAGTATAAAAATATCAAGGTTTGAGAATTGGAAAAAAAATCTTGGAAAAGATGTTTATATTGAAGAAGTTTTTAATATTGTGAACGAAATTAAATAAAAATAAGTTAAATATCTGCAGTTGCTGTTTTTTCAATAAATATTAAAACAACCTTTTAAGGTTGTTTTTTATTTCACAACCTGAAAAATTATGATTAAAATTAATATGTGCCCAGAACAAGAATCGAACTTGCACTCCCAAAATAGGAACATGGCCCTCAACCATGCGCGTCTACCAAATTCCGCCACCTGGGCATCTTAAAAATACAATACAAAAAAATAAAACTTTAATATTAAAAACAAATTTTTTTTATTCTTATTAAAATATTTTATATTTTTGTAGATTGATAATAATCAATAAAAATCGTAAATGCCTATAAATCAATATACAAAACAAATTAATGAACTATATGATATTTTTAAAAATAATAAAAAAATATCAATAGATTCAAGAACTATTAAAAAAAATGAAATCTTCTGGGCTTTAAAAGGAGAGAATTTCGATGGAAATAAATTCGTTAATGATGCAATTAAATCGGGAGCGCAGATTGCTGTAACAAGCGATTTCAAATATATAAAAACAGAAAAATGTCTTTACGTGCCTGATACATTGAAATTATTACAAAAATTTGCCAATTATCATCGACGTAAATTAAATATTCCTATTATTGCAGTAACTGGAACAAACGGAAAAACAACAACAAAAGAACTTATAACTGCCGTATTGAAGAAAAAATATAATGTAGGCTCGACAAAAGGTAACTTCAATAATCATATAGGCGCACCACTGACTCTCTTATCTTTCGGAGAAGAAATTAATATCGGTGTAGTAGAAATAGGTGCAAATCATCCTGATGAAATACGAGAACTTTGTGAAATTGTAGAACCAAATTTTGGTATAATAACAAATATAAGTAAAGCGCATCTTGAAGGTTTTGGCTCATTGGAAACAATAATTAAAACAAAAAACGAACTATATCAAGCAATAAGAAAAGAAAACGGAGTCGTGTTTTTTTAAAAAAAAAAAAAAAAAAAAAAAAAAAAAAAAAAAAAAAAAAAAAAAA
>JAOZMB010000137.1 GCA_029934515.1 Bacteroidales bacterium | reverse complement strand
ATGCAAAATGGTTGAGCAAAAAAACTGGAAAGACGTGGAGACTTCCAACAGAAGCAGAATGGGAATATGCGGCAAAAGGTGGAGAGAATTACAAATATGCTGGAAGTAATAATATTGATAGTATAGCTTGGTATGATAAAAATTCTTATTATAAAGGTAGCAGTCATGCTGATTATGGAACTCATCCTGTTGGTACGAAAAGCCCCAACGGTTATGGATTTTACGATATGACTGGCAATGTTTGTGAATGGTGTAGTGATTGGTATGGCAGTTACAATACAGACGCTCAAAATAATACCAAAGGTGCATCATCAGGCTCGTCTCGTGTTTTGCGTGGTGGTGGTTGGATCAATAGTGCTGGGTATTGCCGAGTTGCCTATCGCAGCAGCAGCACGCCTGACAACCGTAGCAACCGCATAGGTTTTCGTCTTGCCGAGACAAATTAACTTTTTACTTTTTTACCTTTTTACCTTTTTTTTTATTTATGCAAAAAACCCTCAAAAGTTTGAAAAACTTTTGAGGGTTTTTTGCATATATGATATAAGATATATCTATCATAAAAAATACGCTTGCGCAGGCAAATTTTTTGCATATATGCATAGAGTTTTTAGTTGTTAGTTGTTAGTGGTTAGTGGTTAGTTTCTATTTATCTGCGCTTATGCTGTTTTTTCACTGCACATTATTTATAAATGTCTGTTGGAACACCGCCTAAGTAAATTACGAATTATAAATTATGAATTACGAATTGGTTTACACCTGATAATAAATATTTTACAAAAGACAAATCATAAGTTATTTTTTAACGATTACTAAGTTTATTTTCTTGCTTTCGAGATCAACCAAATTTCAATAATGCACAAGAAATAGGATGAATGCTCATGTTAAATAGCGTGGGCTATTCTTATTTGTGCATATTGTTTTTGCTTGAACCTCGAAAGCAGATTGGAGTTACAGTTCCCACGCTTTTTTTATGTTTAATTTAAACATTGCTTTTTGGGGAGTTAGTGGCAAATTTAATATCTTAATTTTATGAGAAATACAAATTTTCTTTAAAATGTTTATGATTGTTGTAATAGTTGAAGCAGATTAAATAAGATTTATTCTTTTTATTTATCTGCGTTTTTCTATTTTTGCAAAATATAAAATTTTTATTATAATTTATAGAAATAAAAATTATCAATTATCAATGAATAATTTAAAATCAATATTTTCAATAAATAGTAGTTCTTCTCCTTTTATAATAGCTGGTCCATGTAGTGCTGAGAGTGAAATTCAGGTTATAAAAACAGCAAAGGCTATTGAAAAATGTAAAAAAGTAAAAATTTTTAGAGCTGGAATATGGAAACCACGAACAAGTCCTTCTTCATTTGAGGGCGTAGGTAAAGTAGGTTTGAGATGGTTAGAGCGCGTAAAAAAAGAGACACAACTATTTACAGCTGTTGAGGCGGCTATACCTGATCATATCGAAACATGTTTGAAGTACAAAAAAGCAGTTGATATTATTTGGATAGGAGCGCGTACAACAGCAAACCCATTTTCTGTTCAATCTATTGCAGATACTCTAAAAGGTGTAGATATTCCTGTTATGATAAAAAATCCAGTTAATCCTGATATCGGTCTCTGGAGCGGCGCTGTTGAGCGCCTTATGAAAGCTGGAATAAAACAATTGGCTTTGATACATAGAGGTTTTTCTCCTTTTGTAAAGACCAATATGAGAAATATACCAAAATGGGAACTTGCTATTGAGCTGAGAAGTCGTTTCCCAGAGCTTCCAATCATTAACGACCCAAGCCATATATCTGGAAATAAAAAATATATCCATGAAATTGCACAGAAAGCATTAAATCTAAATTTTAACGGATTGATGATTGAAACTCATAATAATCCTTCAAAAGCACTTAGCGATGCCCATCAACAATTAACCCCAGATGAACTAATTGAATTGATTAAAAATCTTAAATTCAGAAAACAAAACTCAGAGAACCAAGAATTTTCAGACTCACTGGAACAATATCGAGAACAAATTGATTCCATTGACTTCCAGTTATTAGAACTATTATCCAAAAGAATGAGTATTATCGAAAATATAGGAAGATATAAACTGGAAAACAATGTTACTATTTTTCAACTCAAAAGATGGTTAGATATAGTTAAAACAAGAAAAGAATTTGGAAAATTATTGAACTTAGATGAAATTTTTATAAAAAAAATAATCCAAAGAGTACATAAAGAATCAATCAGAAAACAAGCAGAAATAATGAACAACAAAAATATAAGTTAATTAAAAATATGTAAAAAAATCTTTACAAAATGCAACCTTAATATGCAAAAAAAAGTCTATATTCTTTAAAAACTAAAAAAAATAAAATGAAAAAATTACCTTTTTTATTTACATTGGCAATTTTTGTATTTTTTACGAATACGATTTATGCACAAATGTACAATGCTGGTCCAGACCGTGAAATTTGTACAAACAGTATGCAACTTGAGGCTGCATCAGCATCGTCTGGATATATAGGAACATGGTCAATAGAAAGTGGCGGATGCGATTTTAATAACATTAATTTACCAAATGCTCTGATAACAAATGTAGTCGAAGATTCTACTGTTCTTATCTGGACTGTTACAAATGGAACAAATACTTATTATGATAATGTTATTATTACAAATAATCAAGTCTCGACAGCACAAATAGATGATGATGAAGAAGAAATTTGTGTTGATAGCTGTACTATTTATGGAAATGAACCAGATGACGACGAAAGTGGTTTGTGGAATACAACAGGAGGAACAGGAAATATTACAACCCCAGAAAATTACGTTACAGAAGTAACAAATATTGCTCTCGGAGTTAATACATTTCAGTGGGAGCATAAAAAAGGAAACTGCACGTCAATAGATAATATTGTAATTACAAATAATTATATACCACCTGTTCAGACTAATGACGATGACGATATTTGTAATGATAGCTATACAATTTATGCTGGACTTTACAATAATACAACAGGTTTATGGTCACTAATCGAAGGATACGGAGATATAACAAGTCCAGAAGATTATCTAACAGAAGTAACAAACCTTGATTTTGGAGCTAATACATTTCAATGGGAATTATCAAATGGAATTTGTAGGTCATCGGATAATATAACAATAACAAACAACTCGGTAACAGCAAGCGCAGGACAAGGACAAGATGTTTGTACAGATGAAGCTCAGATGCAAGCTACAAATCCTGTAAACGGTACTGGAACATGGACGGTTGTTTATTCTCTTGGAACTCCAGATTTCGAAGATGAAAATAATCCAACAACAAATGTATCAAATCTTGGAAACGGTTATAACAGTTTCCTTTGGACTGTCGATTTTGAAGAATGTTCAGAAAATTCATCGGTTGTTATTTATAATAATAAAGTTACAATTGCAAATGCCGGAGAAGGACGAACAATATGTGAAAATAATATAAATCTATCTGGAAATAATTCAACATACGGAACAGGAACATGGAGTGTTATTCTCGGAACAGGAATAATAGAAAATTCAAATAATTATAATACAGCTGTTACAGACCTGAGTGAAGGTGTTAATAAATTTAGGTGGACAATAGTTAATACTCCTTGTTCTTCTTACGATGAGGTTGAGTTTTTTTATAAAATAGTTACAACAGATGCTGGCGAAGACGAAGCTGTATGTAGTTCGGAATATCAACTATCGGCAACCCAGAGCGTAACGGGAACAGGTGTATGGGAAGCAATCAGCGGATATGGTATTTTCGATAATGAAACATTATACAACACAACAGTACGCAATATGTTACAGGGTGAAAATACTTTCTTGTGGACTGCAACAGAAGACGACTGCTCGGCAAGTGCTACAGTAACAATTACAAATGATAATCCTTCACAGGCATCAGTTATTAGCTACAAAGAAATATGTACAGATTATACGCAAATAAATGCAAACGAACCAGTTATTGGTTCAGGCACATGGTCAACAGAATTGGGTCACGGTATTTTTTCGCACCCGAACAACAATGCTACAAATATAAGTGAAATTTATAATGGTGAAAATATATATCGATGGACTATAACAAATAATGACTGTTCTTTTTTTGATGAAATAATAGTAGAAAATAACAGTATTATTGCAGATGCAGGCGGAGACCAAACTACATGCGGAACAGAAGGTACTCTAAACGGAAATCAACCAGAACAAGGAGTAACTGGATTGTGGACTATTGTAGGAGATATTGCAGTTATTGAAAATAATACAATATACAATACAAACGTAACTGGCTTAGATAACGGTGATAATGTTTTTAACTGGACTCTTAATAAAGTTGGTTGTTCAAGCACAGACCAAGTTATAGTAGTTAATGATTTATATTATGCAAGTGCTTCGATTATTGGTCCAGATGAAATATGTATTGATTATTCAAGTATCTCTGGCAATCAGCATGGAAACGGAGGTGACGGTGTATGGGAAATTGTAAGCGGTAATGGTATTTTTGACAATTCAAATGATAACAACACATTTGTAAGAAATCTGGAACTTGGAAGCAATATTATAAAATGGACGCTCTCAAAAGGAGACTGTTATGATTACGATACAATAGAAATTACAACATTTAATGTTTCATCCTTTGCAGGAGAAGAACAAAATGTATGTGTAAATTATACAACTATGCAAGCAGACGAAATAGCTAACAACTCGACAGGTCTTTGGACTCTTTTAAGTGGAGACGGAACTATACAAGACCCTTCTTCTAACATAAGCGAAGTAACTGATTTGGCACCAGGAATTAATATATTTCGTTGGACAGTATCTGGTTACAATTGTGTTGCAGAATCTGATGTTATTGTAATAAATCGAGCTTTTAATGTATCAGCTGGATTAACACAAAATATTTGTGAAACAAGTACAACACTCGAAGGAAGTCCTAGCACATCGGGATATGGTTATTGGTCTGTAATAGAAGGAACAGGTGTTTTTACTGATATTTCTTCATCTGATTCAGAAGTAACTGATATATTAAACAATTCCGAAAATATATATATGTGGACAGTTGCAAGACAGTATTGCTCTGCTTCTGACAGTGTTTATATTTATAATGATTTGATTTCTGCAGATGCTGGAGCCGACCAGTTTCTTTGTATTTCGTCAACTGTTCTTGAAGGTAATGAACCTTTGCTTGGAACAGGAGAATGGACAACAACAGTCGGTGGAGGATATATTACAGAACCAAATAATCCAGAATCTACTGTAACTGATTTGGCATTGATGACAAATGAATTTAAATGGTCTATATCAAATTTAGATTGTATATCAGACGATTATGTTAATATAACAAGAGATACAGTTATTGCTTCGGCGGGAATCAACCAGCCGACATGTAACGATTATATTAATCTTAACGGATATATTCCTCAAAACAATGGATACGGAATTTGGGAAGTTATTGAAGGCACTGGAATTATTCAAACTCCTTCTTTATACAATACGCTTGTAACAGATTTACAACAAGGCAATAATATTTTTGAATGGACTGTTTTTGAAAACGGATGTTTTAGTTCAGGTGATGAAGTGAGTATAATAAATAATTCATTTGATGCTGATGCTGGCGAAGACCAAATTTTACCATATCTAATTACAACAACAACAACAGATGCAGTCTTGCCTGATGGTGGTTCGGGTGTGTGGTCTATTGCAGGTGGCACAGGAACAGTAGTAAATTGGAATATTCCGAATACTGAAATCACGGATATGGATACGGGTATAAATTCGTTTATGTGGTACGTTGAGGCAAACGATTGCTCTTCAGTTGATATTCTAAATATTACGGTTATAAATTTTGATGTTTATGCTGGTGAAGATAAAAATATTTGTTTGGATTCAACATTATTGAATGCAAATGATGAAGAAGATGTTGATATGCAGTGGTGGAGTATAATTCAAGGTTCGGGAACATTTGATAATATTAGCAGCGCACAGACAATGGTAAGAAATATACCTTTTGGCGAAAATATTTATAGATGGTCGGTTACGATAAATGGAATTACTCTTTACGATGAGCTTACTATTGTTAGAGATTTTGCTAACGCTGGCGAAGACCAACATTTGATAGACCAAAATTATTCAACTTTAAATGCAAATCAACCATTAAGTGGATTCTCCGGACAATGGTCTATAATATCTGGTAACGGAGTATTTACCAATTCATTAGAGCCTAATACAGCATTTACAAATATCGGAATAGGAGAAAATATTTTGGAATGGACTGTATCGGCTGAATATTGCAGTATATCGGATTTTATGACTATAATATACGATTCAACAACTGTTGTTGAAAATATTAAAAATACGGAATGTTATATTTATCCAAATCCAAACAATGGACATTTTAGAATTATTATTGATGAGAGAAGTAATGATTATGAAATAAAAATAAATGATATTAGTGGAAAAATTATTTATCAGAGCAAATATGATAACTCTGAAATTGATATTTCAAACCAAAAGGATGGTATTTATTTCGTGAAAATTATTTCTGATAATAAAGAATATATAAGAAGAGTTATAATTAAATAGAATTTTGATTTTTGTATATAAAAAAAACTGTCGGTGTAGCTTGAAGTTACGCCGACAGTTATTTATTACCAAAAATCGTTATACATTTTTGAGTTTATATTATTATAATAATTCAAAAATACCTGCTCCTCCTTGTCCTGTTCCTATGCACATTGTAACCATTCCATATTTTTGTTTTCTTATTTTCATTTCGTTGAGTAACTGCACTGTAAGTTTAGTGCCTGTTGCTCCGAGTGGGTGTCCGAGAGCTATTGCTCCTCCGTTTACATTTACTATTTCTGGATTAATATTAAGTTCTTTAAGAACCGCAATTGATTGTGATGCGAATGCTTCGTTGAGTTCGAATTGTTCTATGTCGTTAATATTCATTCCAGCATGTTTCAATACTTTTGGAATTGCTTCAACAGGTCCGATTCCCATTTTGTAAGGCTCAACGCCAGCAACCTGATAATCAACAAGTCGTGCAATCGGTGTAAGATTATATTCTTTAAGTTTTTTTTCTGAAACAATAAGAACAAAGGCAGCACCATCTGACATTTGAGATGTATTTCCAGCGGTTACAGTTCCACCTTGTTGAAAAACAGGACGTAGTTTTGTCATTTTTTCGAGTGAAGAAAGTCGAGGGCCTTCATCAGTATCAACTGTATATTTTCTTATTTTTTTCTTTCCTTCTTCAAAATAATGTTCTTCTATTTCTATAGGAACAATTTGACTTTTAAACTTTCCATCGGCTATTGCTTTCAATGCTTTGTTATTTGAGTTAAGACCAAATGCATCCTGCTCGGCACGTGTAACTGCATATTCTTTTGCTACTGCTTCTGCTGTTAATCCCATTCCGTGCCACCAGTCTGGATGATGTTTTGCTATTTCTGGATTTGGCAAACTTCTCCAGCCGCCCATAGCAATCATAGACATCGTTTCAGCTCCTCCGGATAAAATCATATCACACATTCCAGCTTTGATTTTTGCAGTTGCTACGGCAATACTTTCAAGTCCTGATGCACAATATCTGTTTATTGTACAGCCAGGAACTTCCACTGTATCCAAACTCATCAACGACAGCATTCGTCCCATATTTAGTCCACTTTCTGCTTCTGGGAATGCGTTTCCTACAATTATATCATCTATTTTATTTTTATCTATTTGCGGAAAATCCTTCAATAAATGTCTTATTACCTTAGCGGCAATATCATCTGGACGTGTAAATCGAAATCCACCACGTGGCGCTTTTGCTACAGCAGACCTATAACCTCCAACTATATATGCTTCCATTTTTTTAATTTTTGTTTATAATTTATTTTAAGTGTATAACAACCTTTCAGGTTATAAAATCTGCGAAGAACTCTTTTTTATTTTGCATAGTCGAAAAATAAATCCGTGAAAATCAGTATAATCAGTGTTCTTCTGTGTTCCTATTATGGCATTTAAATATTATCTTAATATATTTTAAGATACAAAAATATTAGGGCAAACGCATCAAAATTAATAAAAAAATTGTTCTAAACGAATATAATTTTATTAAAAACGCCTGAAAATTAAAAAAACCGTTCTAAACGAATATAATTTAATGTTTTATAACACTTTTTTCTTATTATATTAATTTAAATCTTAATTTTGTTCAAAAAAATTATTATTAATTCAAATATTTTTTTATCTTTTTTTTCATGAAAAGAGAAATTACAGAATTATTTACAGAAGTTCCTGACCCTCGTATTGTAAAAAAATGCGACCACAAATTACAGGATATTTTATTCATATCTTTAAGCACCTTAATTTGCAATGGAGAGGATTTTGAAGACATGGTTTTATTTGGAAAACAGAACATTATTTGGTTACGTGAAA
>JAOZMB010000136.1 GCA_029934515.1 Bacteroidales bacterium | reverse complement strand
TATAAATTACGAATTATGAATTTGTTTACACCTGATAATAAGTATTTTACAAAAAACAAATCAAAAAGTTATTTTTTGACAATTACTTATTTATTTATTTCTTATTTTTTCATTGCTTCTTTCCCTTTACTGTTATGCTCAAAATTTCAGCATTACTATCCCTATACAATTCGTATTCTTCTTGCGAAAGAAATTGTTTTACAAGGTTTTCAGGAAGTATATATTTTTTTTCTTCTACTATTTCAGCAGTTTTGAAACCAGCATTTTTAATTTTATCTATATAATCTTGTTTGTCAATAGCTCCTGCAACACAGTCCACATAAAGTTCGGCAGATTTGCGCAACTTATCTGGCAAATTTCCTGAAATTACAATATCTGAAATGCTGAACTTCCCGTTTGATTTTAGAATACGATAGACTTCTGAAAAAGCTTTTTCTTTGTTCGGTACAAGGTTCATTACGCAATTACTTATAACAAAATCGCTTGTATTATTTTCTATTGGAATATTTTCAATATCTCCCAAACGAAATTCTACATTCTTATATGCAAGTTTTTCGTTGTTCTGTTCTGCCTTGTCAATCATTGCTTGTGTCATATCTACACCTATTACTTTTCCTGTTTCTCCAACAAGTCGGCGAGCAACAAAAACATCATTCCCAGCTCCTGAACCTAAATCAACAACTGTATCTCCTTCTTTAATTTCTATAAATCCAGTTGGAATACCACAACCGAGATTATAATCTGCATTTTTTTCATATCCTTGCAGTTTTGTGTAATCTTTACTGAAATTTTTACTTCCGTCTGGGAAAGTGAAATCGCTACCACAACCACAACTGCAACCACAATTTTGATTCTGTTCAACTATTTGAGCGTACTTCTCTTTTACTGTTTCTTTAATTTCTTTTGACATAAATTATAATTTATAATACACTATTTATTATTTTGTAAGTTCTTTCAATGTCGTTGTCTAATCCTACTGAGAAACGTACCAATCCTGGAGATATTCCCATTTCTTTTTGTACCTCTTCTGGAATTTCCGATGATGTACTGTTTCCAGAATTACTAAAAAGCGTTTTAAAATATCCCAAACTAACAGCAAGATAACCAATACCTTTACTTTGCATTTTTTCCATAAAGATTATAGCTCTTTCTGAGGTCTTCAAGTCAATTGTTATCATTCCACCATATCCAAATTCTTTGTTCATCATTTCTTTCATAAGTTTATATCCTTTGTGAGAAGGCAAACCGGGATAAATAATTTTAACATTATCTTTTTCAAATTTTTGGGCAAGGAACATTGCATTTTTACTGTGTTGTTTCATTCGTATGTGTAAAGTATGCAAATTTTTAAGAATACTTGATGACCGCATAGGGTCTAGTACAGGACCCAAAAGCATAGCTGTACCAGAGTTTAAATCAATTAATGAATTAATATAATCGTTGTCTGCACATATTGCTCCTGCAACACAGTCGTTCTTTCCGTTTATAAACTTTGTCATACTGTAAATTACAATATCAGCACCGAGTTTGATTGGCGAAATAATCATTGGCGAGAATGTATTATCTACCATTAGTTTAGCTCCCGCTTTTTTCGCAATTTTAGACATCTCTGGAATGTTGGAAATTTGAAGTAAAGGGTTTGATATTGTTTCTGTATAAATAATTTTTGTGTTTGTTTGTATTGCATTTTTTATTTCATCTAAATTAGTTGGGGTCACAAAAGTAACATCGATTTTAAATTTAGACAACCAAAATTTTAGGAAAGCATAAGTTCCACCATAAGTTGTTATACTTGAGACGATATGGTCTCCCGTATTACATAATTGCAGTATCGCAGAAGTTATTGCCCCCATTCCTGATGCTGTTACCCAAGCAGATTCACTTCCTTCCATTGCCGCGAGTGCATCGGCGAGGTATTTATTTGTAGGATTCCAATGTCGCGAATATAAAAAACAACCATCTGTCTTTCCATGAAATGTATCTAGCATCTTTCCAGCTCCGAGAAAAGTAAAAGTCGAGGAATCAGTTATTGAAGGATTAACTCCACCAAACTCTCCGAATTGTTTTAACGAGCCAATAGCTGTTGCAGGGTCAAATTTTTTCATAATATTAATAATTTTAATTTAAAAATTTATTTATTTTTTAGTTTCATAAATTGTAATTTCACAATAAATAATCGTTAAAAAATAACTTTCTGATTCATTTTTTGTAAAATATCTATTACTATGTGTAAACCAATTCGTAATTCCCTAAGCAATACTTTAATGTTTGTTTAAAATATCTAATATACTTTTAACAAGCTTCGGAATACTGTCTTCTATTGTTTTGCTTAGTTCAATAGTCATTGGAATTATTTCTTTAATTGTAATTGTTTGTAATATAATTTGTGGTAGTTCTCCTTTAAATTCCAAAGCGTCTATCATATCTTTTAGACCTACATCGTGTGCACTAAGAACAGTTGGAAAATCTTTTGCAAATTTAGGATAAATTACGTTAGTTGTTCCAACAGCTTTGTTATCCATTGTAGCATCAATAAAAATTACCAAAGGGTACTGAGATAAAATAGGCATTAAATCAAAACTTCCTGTTCCACCATCCATAATATCAACATTATCAGGTAGTTTTAATTTGCTTAATGCGTGAATAACATGAATACCAACTCCTTCGTCTCCCATTAAATAATTACCTATTCCTAGAACTAAAATTTTATTTTTCCTATTACAATCAAGATAATCGTATGTTTGATAAAACAGTTCTTGTAATTTTATTATATCGTTTGATATCATTCTTATATATTATTATTTGAATAAATTTCTTATTTTTTCTGTACGTAGAAATATTAATTCTTAAACAATCCAGACTTTTGTAATTCAATTAATTTTTTAATTTTATCATTCAACGAACTTTGTTTGTAACAATTATTTGTACATGGTATTTTGCAGTTTCTCATTTTTAGTCTGTTTATTTTAGCTTGCTCTGAGTACCATATATCTGAAATATTATTTTCTTTAATATTTCCTATAGATTTGTAGTAATAACAACCCGTAAAAACATTTCCCTTATAATCTATTGTTAATCTGTCGTAACCTATGTTGCATACTTTTGTATCTGAATTTACCAACAAATCTGGCGAGTCAAAATACTTCTCCAAATCTTTTATATCCTTATTACTATTAAATATTCGTTTGTCTATTTTTCTTGTTTTCAGAAGATGCTCACTTGTTCTTTTAATAGCTTTACTGTCATTTATCCAATATTCATATTCATGCCATTTGCTCATTGGCAATTTTTCTGTCCAGACTCTAATAGGTTGAAATAGGAAACGATTTATTGGAAGCGAAAGGAAGTAATCAACAGATTCTGGAAATGTACTTATATTATCTTTCATTATAATTGATGATATTCCGAGCGTTATATTTCCGTTTTTGTGTAAATATTTTAAACCATCAATACTTCTTTTGAACGCACCTTTAAAACCTCTGAACTTATCATGTATCTCTGGAATATGACTGTCTACTGAAACCGATAAAAAAGGTAAATTAGAGTTTATAATTTTATCACAAGTCTTTTCACTAAGAGCAATACCGTTTGTGCTTATTTTTGTTTTAATACCTTTTTGAGCATTGAACGCAAAAATATCATATACACCTTTGAATATTAACGGCTCGCCACCAGATATTTGAACAAAAAAATTATTTCCAGTCAGTTTGTTCAAATCTTCTATCATTTTAATAATTTCGTCTGCTGTTAGGTAATCTTTTTTTTCTTTCCAAAAATTACACATTAGACAGCGTGCATTGCATCTGTGGTTAAGAATTATTGAAACCTGCATAGGTTTTGATAACAATCTTCCTGATGCAATACTTATTTTTTTTTTTATACTATTTAAAAAATGTGAATATGCAAATTTTATACTGCTCATTTTGTATTAATTGTTTAATTGATAAAATTTATAATAAATTACTATCGGTTTAAGATTAAAATCATTCTTGCAATTTATATTTTACAAAGATTCTCCTTCCATCGATTTTTCAAGTTCTCCGGCATATAACATAAATTGTTCGATATTCATTTCTTTAATATATAAAAGTCCGTGACTTACTCTAATTAGTGGTTTATTATTCATATAGAAAAAATCTTTTCCTAATAGCAACTGAATATTTTTTAGTTGTTTTACCCAAATTTTTTGTGTTAAAGTACTGAATTTTCCGTCGAGCATATAACTTGGGAACGGAGCGTTTACTTGTGTAATATAACAATTTTCAAAAGCATCTCCCATCACGGCAAGTGAGTTTAACGAAACAGGAACAATAACATCAATTTCGGCGGGATGGAATTTGTACCAAACATTTCTGTATCCCCAAATGCGTAAATTAGATAAATCTTTTTCTTCTTTGTTCCACAGTCTAACAGCCTCAGCAATAGCCTGTAATACTTTGTAATGAGTATCTGGTCCGCTTCCTTCTGGGTCGAGTGCCAAACTAATAACTGTTGGTTTTATTTTCCTTAACATTTCCAAAATAGGCATAACATCTCTTTCTCTTTCAGGCTGTTGTGTAAAAATATCACCCGTATAAAATCCTAATCTTAGATGGTGTACATTTTTCACTTTCACACCAAAATGCGCCCATACAAGTTCTTCTTCGAATTCACGGATCATTCCTTTTAATTTTTGTATTTTTGCAGGATTTTTTTGTCCGCTGTAACTTTGTTTTAGTACCGAGATTATATCATTTATTGTATAGCGAAGTTCATATTTATCTTTTACATTATAAATTTCAATTATTGCACGTACAATGCGATGACATAGACCTCTTCTTTGTCCTCTTTTATCATGTGCTGCGACTTTATTCAAATAATGGTAAACATCTTTATCCCATTTGTATTTATATCCAGTGTCAAAAAAATCGCTATATTTTATCATTTGAATTCTGCCAATGTCAATAAATTTTTTTGTATCGTTCAATATCTTAATTATAAATTCATTTGTAACGGCAGTAAAACCAGATGTCATAATTACAAAATGTTGTTCGTTACTTGCGCTTCTTAATTGTCTGTTAACATGTGGCAAGATACCCAACATAATATCATCGTGATGTGGTCCAGTATGATAATAAGTTTGATTTTTTTCTCTTACCATACCTTTGTCAATTTTTTTAATTATTGAACTGATTACTGTTTGTACAGTGTTGTCATTTAATTCAGGAATTTGTTTACAATATTTATCTTTTCTAAGGTCGCTTAAAGTTAGACGATGCCCATATTTGTCAATTTTTTCACAAAGATTTATGACTGCTCGTTCTGTTTTTTCGTGTGTCCATTTTCCTTTATTGTAGTAGTTATCTACACTGTCTGTTAGCGACGATGTGGCGCTTTTTGTTATATAAAATCTTGCGTTTTTTAATTTGTGCAAAACAGTTGCAGGATATACATTACTAGCATTTTTTTCCAGAGCATTTTTTATAATTTTTGCTTTTGCTTCACCAGCGGCAATTATTATTGCGCTTACATCTGGATTATATGAGATTGTTTCTAATCCGATAGTTATAACGAGCCGATTTTTTGATACATCAATTCCGCCAAGGTCTCCCGCAGCGACAGCTTGTGTTTCAAAATTTGTAGCAGTTAATCGAGTAGTTGAATAATGGTCTGAGCCTCTTATATTAAAAGCAATATGTCCGTCTGGACCTATGCCGCCCAAGAAAAAACCTATTCCACCGAGAGCTTTTATTTTTCTTTCGTATTCTGTACACCAGTCATCAATCATAAAAATTGATTTTTTTTGTAATTCTTCTTCATAAGTTCTGCATTCTCGATATCTTAATGAAAGATCTACAATTAAATCTGGAAATATTTCTGAAAAATGTTTTCCATCAACAAGCTGTATATCATTTGAATTTATTAGTAATGCTTTGTTCTTGTCTAATCCAAAACCGTCTATATAAAAATTATTTACATAATCGTAAAAGCTATTTGTTTGTTTTGAATCAATCGGGTAGAACTCATCAATCTGAACAAAATGCAGACCTGATAGTTCTGGTTTTTTATCAACTTTAAGACCGTATTTTTTTCTGATATTTTTTGCTTTATCAGAGTTCCAGTTTTGAAGCAAAAAAGTTGTAATGTTTATGAAATATTCTGGTGTTTTGCCTGTTGGTAAACTAATTACACCATCTGGATTTTCAGCCACCCATTCTATAAATCGCAGTGCTGTAAAGAGTCCTAATTGTGGAAAATTATCTACTGTAATATAAGGCATTTTGGTAGTAATTTTATCAAGACCAGAGCGCTTAAAAAATACTTGTTCTACATGTGAAAAATTATAATTATTCATTTTATTAAAGATAAAGTTTGAAAATTATTAGTAATGTGAATTAAAAGTTAAAATAATAAGTTAAATATAATCGGAACGTTTAATGTTTCATTTTTAAATTGATTTTAAATTTTTATTTTTGAAAATATTTATTCTATACCTCTGCACAGTTGGTCTGCTTTTTTTAAAATTGTAGGAATTCGATTTTCTCCGTGCATCATTAATATAAGATTTTGAGCTTCTTCTAAGCTCATTCCGACTGCTGTTACATAAAGAGGATTTTTACTTTTGCCTCTTAATATTTCATTTTTTTGCGGTGTTTGAGCATAAGCTCTTTTGGCTACACCTATAACTGGTATTTTACAGTTAAGCTTTTTATACAAGTGCATTCCAAGACCGTCTTTCTCGTCTTTGCCTAAACTTACATAACCGTCAATAATGATAATATCTAATTTTGCATCAATCTCTTTGAGTAATGAAAGAATACAGGGCAATTCTCTTTTATAAAAAAAACCTGCTTCATAAGGAGCTATCTTATAGACTTTTTTAGTTATCTTTTTCACAATTAAATCTAATTGCATGTTTTGAAACAGTATTCCAGCTGCAACAGCTTCATTATTGTTGTATTGAACATCGGTTGCTAAAATCATTTTTTACAATGTTTTGTTAAATATATAAATTATTTACTTTACAGAACTTTCCACAATATTAATTTCTTCTTCTGTGAGTTCGTAAAGTTGATAAACCATTTTATCTATTTCTTTGTCGGTTTGATTTATTTGGATTTGTAGCTCGTTGATTTCTGTTTTGTAAATATCGAAATAATCTTCCCAATCGTCTTGTTCTTTAAATTTAAGTTTTATTTTTTGTTTGCGCAACTCGGAAAGAAAAGTTCTAAAATCAAAATTGTAAAAATTTTGTAATTTCCTGCTGATTTTATGTATTTCTAAATTCGATTTTATCCGTTTTATAAACTTATCAGATTTTGTTTGAAGTGCTTTGTTTAAGGAAAGCATTAAATCTGATTTTTCTATAAAGGGTTGTTGAGCTTCAATATTAATTTTTGGAAAACATAACAAACCAAGATGAAATGCTTTTACTTCTGCTAATGCTTCTCCCTTTTCAGGATTTATTGTCCAATAAATAAAATTTGAAAGTTTAGAATTTAATATAGAAAGAACATATTTTAAATTGAAATCATTGTTTTTTGGCAATAAAAGATGAGTATTGTTTCTCATTATAAATTTATTATTCACAAAACTACCTATAAGACTGTCGCCTGTTTGTCTGAAAATTAATTTTTCAGTAGCTGTAAAAATTTTATTATCTCTTGGTGCTGCAAGCCATTTGCCGTATTTTATCCAGTAATCATTATTCCATAATATTTTATAACGATGAAAAGAACTACCACCAATTAAAGGTGAAAATGTTTCATCTATTTTTGTTTCAGATGTAAACGGCTTTTCTTTCATTATTTTTGCTGTTTGTGGTGGTTTCCCTTTTCCTTTTTCATACGGTTTAACTCCGTTTTTAATTATTAGACTATCTTTTACAAATATTGAATTTTCTTCAATTTTTTGTTTGAGATTATAAATATTTTGTGTAAGAAATAAGTTAAAAAATTCTTGTTTTGCAAGTATGTTTTGTGGAATATTATGAGATAATATTGTTTTAAAATTGGTTCTAATTTCAATTTTCAAAGTATGTCTTTCTGGCTTTTGTTTTTTAATAAGCAAAGTATCACAATCGACTGTTGCATCTGCAAAGACCTTTTCTTGATGCTGTATTATTTCTTGAAATTTATAATCACTTTTTGAAAGAAAATCACGAAATTTATTACCACTTTTAACTAAACGCCAAGTATTTGGTGTAATAAAACCAAGTAAACCATTGTTTTTTAGTTGCGTTTCTAATGATTGTATATAAAAAGCAATATAAGTATCTGATAAAACTTTACTTAAGCCGTATTTTTCTTGTTTTGACAATAAATATTTTATATCATTTTTTGATATTTTTGCCCCATACGGCGGATTACCCAAAACCACATCAAACCCACCGTTATCCATGATTTCTTTAAATTCAATATTCCAATCAAACGCCTTATCACCTGCTACTTCTG
>JAOZMB010000135.1 GCA_029934515.1 Bacteroidales bacterium | reverse complement strand
GTTAGTGGTTAGTGGTTAGTGGTTAGTGGTTAGTGGTTAGTGGTTAGTGGTTAGTGGTTAGTTATTTTTTAGTTCTTATTGTTTTAATAAAAATTCAAATAATTGGATTTTTATTTTATCATCTAAATAAATGCAAAAAACCTTTTTTTGTTTCTATTTTTTCTTTGTTTTGATATTGGATTAAATAATAATAAACTCCCGAATTGCAATTTTTATTTTTTATTTTTCCGTTCCAACTGTTATTTATATTATCACCTTCAAATACTTTATTTCCCCAACGGTTTACTATTGTTATTATATAATTTTCGGGTAGATGGCTTGCTGAGATAGTAAAATAATCATTTTTACCGTCTCCGTCTGGTGTAAAAACATTTGGAATATCTAACTCTATATCAAAATCGTTTTCAATTATCAGTATTTCAACAATCGCAATTTGTCCTTTACAATTATTCTCTGTTGTTTCGTATATTGAGAGTTCGTAAATTCCAGGGTTTACATTCCAAAGAATTACAATACTATCTGTTTGACTTGGATTTTCAGATATTATATTTCCGTCTTTTATTTCCCAAAACAACAACGAATTTTCTTGTTGATTTATCACATGATAAATACTTGTTTCGTTTACCAAACATGTATCTATCACTTGTGAAAATACATTTTCGGAAAACAATAATATTAACAATATGTAAAACAGTTTTTTCATTCGTGTATAATTTGTAATTGTTGTAAAGGTTCTTCAATTACGGCATTTACTGTGCCACTTGGTGAAGAGTTACTGCAATGTTTATCAGATGTTTGCAACAGAATATAAGTTCCGGCTGTTGTGCCTATTGAATATGGGTTCTGTGTAATTTCTGTTTCTGTTACAGTATTTCCGTTGTGTGTATATTCCACTTGCCAAGGGGCGTAACCAGTAAAATTAATTTGTAAAGTTTCGCCGTTGCATAGTGCCGAATTATCAAACTCTGCTGTCGGAAGTGCTACACGCACAACTGTCATTTTTGCAGTGTCTCCTTTACAATTTTCTAAGCTCGTTTCAAAAACCCAAAGGCTATCAATTCCTGCGGTGTCGTTCCATTCTACACGAATACTGTCGGTGCCTGCACCAAAGGTTATTGTGCCTTCGTTGTTGTAAATTCCCCAAGTATAAGTTGAGTTTGCAGTAGGGCTTGGTATTTTATAATACACATTGCTTGATACACAAACGGAATCGGGGTTTTCAGAAGTTTGCGAAAATGTGGGCAAACTTGTAAGAATTGTTAAAATAAAAATAAAAATGGTCTTGTTATTCATTGGTTTTAAATTTAATTATGAAAAATTATTATTTGTGTTGGTTTCTCGTAAATTGTAATTTCTTTGTTTACCGTGTTGTTAGAGTTGTCGTTGTAAGTAACGCTTAGTGTAACATTGTATGTTCCTGCATTTGCATAAGTGTGCGTTGGTTCAAGGTCTGGGCTTGTTTGTCCATCGCCGAAATCCCAAAGAACTGATTGAATATTTTCGGCATTGTTTATGGTAAATGATGTTATTAAAGTGCAGTCATTTAAATAATTAAAATCTAATTCACATGTTAACAAACTTGACCATGTTGAAATAAATTGAGGAATAATACCAGCTTTATTTAAAGAAATAGCATTTAACTGAAAATTACATGGTAAACCTAAAACATTGGGATTATGTATGATATTTACTCTACGATGAATACTATTACACTCATAAATTTTGCCATCGTTTCCTATTTGCATTCTTCCCCAAGTTGACATGTTTTGCATTTCTTTCTGTATTTCAATCTTATTAGCGAAATCAGGAATATCATTTTGTATATCAACTTGATATAAATACCTGTGTCCTGCTACTCCCTTAACAAAATAGAATTTTGTATTATCTGGTGAAAAACAACTATTTAAATTATAAAGCCCTGATTCAAGATTAATACTTAACTGGTTAAATTCGCCTGTGGCTCTATTAAATGTTCCGTATTCAAACCCCAAAGTGTGACCACCGTTACTAATATATGCTATATAACGGCTTCCATCAATACTAATACTCCCTTCAAATTCCAAATAATATGATGAATGTGTTACAACAGGCTGGTCTGAAATTCCATTTTTGGTAATTAGATAACTACAAAATGAAGTATCATTTAATGCTGATAGCCAATAATCAATACAATTGGCATGATGTATTACATAAATTCTTTTGAAATTTAAGTTATTCCATGCCTGATTTTTAAGTATTACATCACCATTTCCGTTATTGAGTGTGATGTCAATTATGTTATATTTATTATTGTTTATAAAATAATAAATATTTGGTGTTTCGGGTAATTGCAAAAAAACAGGCGGTCTGTTATAATCAATGTCTTGTCCGTTTGGTAGCTCTTGAAAATTTTTATCAAATAATGTTTTTGAATTGTTTACACAAAACAACAAATCGCCAGTTTCGTTACATATACTACTTGATCTTGCACTTCCTAAATATGGTGTTATTTGCGGTGTTATTGTTGGCGGTATTGTATTAAAGTCTATTTTTTTATCGCCAACAAACCATATATTTGCTTCCTGATTTTGAGAGAATGCAAGTAAATTACTTGAAACAAAAATTATTAGAAAATATTTTTTTTTATTTTTATCATATTTGTAATTGAAAAAAGAAGCAACAAGCAATTTTTGTTGTTGCTTCTTTTATTATATTATGTTTTACTGAATATCTCTTACAATACGAACATTTACACCAAGATTTTGCATATTAGTGTAACCTGCAGTCATAACATTGTTTGTGCTTATTTTCCACATGCATACCACTCCGCAACCAGGTTCTATGTTAGGGTCTCCAGGACTGTCTGCCCACATAGCTGCAATATCTGTGCTAAAATGGTAATTACTGTTATTGCTCCACAATCCATCATAATTCATTCTGAGAACACGCGGTATTAAACTAGTGCTTCCTATTATGCTACCAAGTTTATTAAGGTCTGCAAAAGTTGGTATATTAAAGTCGTTAATGGATATTGTTAAACTTGCATCTTCGTAAACTAAACCGTTCCAACTTGTGGTTTGTGTGAAATTATTTGCCCATGTATAATACAATCCATAATCTTTACCGTAATCGGGCAAAAGATCATCTGTATTAGTTTCATTAGGATGTAAATAGAAATCAAAAAAAGATTGACTATGTGCGTCAATAAGTAACCATTCTTGTTTGTTTCCTGTTGGTATGTCAGTAACTGTCATTGCCATACATGCTTGTGCTTGTTCCCAACTGTCATTAATATACACAGTTCTAAGCGACCTTGTAAATGGTGTTTTAGTAACAGGAAATGTTTTTTCTATCACTATTTCTTTCCATTCCCCTTTTTCTTGTTGTGTCTCTTCTTCCAACAAATTATCTTTCTGGCAGCTTGTAAAAACAAAGCCAATTAATGCAATAAATGCAAATATTCTAAATATACTTTTCATTATCTTGAATGTTAAATTATAATTAAACTTAAAAAAATTGTGAGTTTATAAAAAACTCCTTACTTTTGTGGTTGTGTTATTTTATGAGCTCATAAGTAACCTCCTTTTTGTTTATGTTTTTATACAAAATTTTTGCTCATCTACTTTGTTCTCTAACAACTTTACAAGTTGTATAAAAAAAAATTGCAATAAAAAAAATATATTTTCATTTTTTTTATTGTATTTATAATCTACTAATAATCAATATTTTAAATTTAATTATGAAAAAATAATTTAGTTTTTTTCTTTTTTCTTAATAATTTTATCTAATTTTTCGAGAATAACAAAAAACCATGTTCTGCCAATAATGTAACAACCAGATAAAGTATTAACATTATTTAATTCAATTGCTGCAATCATTGCCACAAGCAATTGATATTTAGGATTTCCTGTAAAATTTATTGATTTTTTGTATTCCTGCAATAAGAAGTACGGAATCTCAGGTTCATCTATTCCTTTTGCAATCATAAAATCTGTTTTTCCTCTAAATAATACATTATTTACAGTTGCCGAAAGCCAATATTCGTACCAATCTTTTATATTATCAAAGAAGAAATCTACTTTATTCAGAACAGGTGCAATAAATTTCACTTTTAATTGTTCTTCGTTATAAGCCGACAGAAAGAGTTTATTTTTCTTAATTAAATTTTTCAAATAAGATTCGTCTTCTTTTGATATTTCGTATTTATATGAAAACCAATTATCAAATTTACTGTCATTATCTGCCTGTTCGATATTAACAATTTTTGATAATTTTATCAAATTTGCATCACCAAAATTTAATGTTTTTTGTGGTTCTTTTGATAATTTATATTTACCAGTAATCCATTTTTCAATTTCTGATTTTATTTCTTGTCTATCTGCACTATTCATTAATTTTTCTATTGCAATATTTTCTAAAAGTACCGAATTTTTATCGTTTTTCATAATATTTTTTTCATATTAGTAATCGTTAAAAAATAACTTATGATTTGTTTTTTGTAAAATATTTATTATCTGGTGTAAACCAATTCGTAATTCATAATTTATAATTCGTAATTTCCTTAGCTCCACAAAGAATAAGGTTTATTTGATATGTAAGAATTATAATATTTTTTCTTTCCCGTTACTTCTTCGCCGAGCCAATCAGGTTTTTCGAACTCTTCGTCTTTATTTTGTAATTCTATCTCTGCGATTAATAGACCTTTATTTTTGCCCATAAACTCATCAATTTCCCAAATATGTTTTCCTACATGAACAATATATCTTATTTTGTCAATAATTCCGGGTTCACAAATTTCAAATAAATTTTTGGCTTCTTCGATAGATATTTCTTTTTCAAACTCAAAACGTGTAGTTCCTTCATCATTACTTTTTCCTTTTATTGTCAAAAAAGCCTTTTCATTTTTTGTTCTTACTCTAACGGAACGTTCTGATTTTGATGATAAATAGGCTTGTTTAATCCTGAATGATTTTGAAGAATATTCTTTAAAATTACCTTTTAAAAGATATTTCCGTTCAATTTCTTTATTCATTATTTTTTTGTTATCAGTTATTAGTTTAATTTTAATATTGCAAAAGTACTAAAAAATATTTTTTTATTTATATTAACAAAATGCCAGTAATTGGCTAAATATATTATTTTATATCTTCATATTTTTTGTAGCTTCTGAACAAATTAAATTCTCAAAATTTTAGACTTTTTTCAGACTGAAATAATTCTTGAAATGAAAAATTTCATTTACGGTAATTTTTTTTCGTAATAACTGGTCGAGTGTAAGGTCAAAATAATCGGCAATTTTAATAATTGTATCAATTTTAGCCTCAGCTCTGCCTTCTTCGTAAGCACCAAGCGCAGTTCTTTTCAATCCGAATAACTTCGCAAAATCAGTTTGATTCATCTTTTTTGCAACTCTTATTTTTTTGATATTATAACCAAAGTATGACAATTTTTTTAATATTAATTAAATATTGATTTTAGTAAAACATATTAAAAATGATAATTATACGTTTAAATTTACAAATACTTATTTAAAACTTAACTTCTATAAACAGTATATTCTGGTTTTTAGAATTTTAATTATCATTAATAAACAAAATTTATATGAAAAAACAAGGCACAATATTACTAATAATTTTTCTTTTATCACATTTTAATATTTTTTCTCAGACAAATGATAACCGTCTTGCTTATGAATATTACAATAATAAAGAATTTGATAAAGCAGAAGTTCTATTCGAGGGTCTTTATTCTAAGACGAAAGCAAAAATTTACTTTAATTATTATTTTAATTGTTTGGTAGAACAAAAGAAGTATGATATTGCCGAGAGTAAAGTAAAAAAACAGATAAGAAAGCAAAAAAATGATTTGGCATATTATGTTGATTTGGGTTATTTGTATAAGGCAAAAGATGAACCAGAAAAAGCAAAAAAACAGTTTGAGAAGGCTTTGAAAAAATTAACTAATAGAAATCCGCAAATTGTGGGTCTTGCAAATGCTTTTTCGCAGCGTAGAGAATTTGAATATGCCGTGAAAACATACAAAGATGCAAATAAACTTAACGGAAACAGTTACTGTCGCGAACTTGCTTACATATATTCGGCACAACGCAAGTATCCAGAGATGATAGAAGAATATATGAATATGATTGCAGAGAACGGGAAAAATAAAAAAACTGTTCAGAACAGACTTCAATATTATATAAATAAAGATATTAACGATGCGTTTACGAATATTCTTAGAACAAAACTTTTAAAGAAAATTCAAAAGAACGGTAATATAGTTTATAATGAAATGCTTATTTGGTTGTTTATGCAGAAAAAAGAATTTGACAAAGCGCTAATTCAATCGAAAGCTATTGATAAAAGACTTCGTGGTTCTGGGAGAAAGCTCATCGAACTAGCAAAAACTGCTCTCGCCAATAAAGACTACGAAACATCTTTATCTGCGTATATGTATGTTATTGAAAAAGGAAGAAGCAAACCGTTCTATACGAATGCAAAAATAGGCAGATTAAATGTTTTATATAAAAAGGTTGTTTCGGAAGGTATGGAAAATAATGAAGAAATTTCAGAACTTGAAAAAGAATATTTAAATACAATAAATACGCTCGGAATCAACAGTGTAACTGTAAAAAGCATTATCGACCTTGCGCATATACAAGCATTTTATCTTAATAAATCAGATGCCGCTGTGCAACGTCTGGAAGAGGCGATAGCGATTAAAGGACTATCTAAAGATTTGGTTTGTAAATGTAAAATTGAATTTGGCGATGTGCTTGTATTTCGTAACGACCTTGATTTATCGGCGCTTATATACGGGCAGGCTGAGAAGGATAACAAATATAATAATCTTGGTGATATTGCAAAACTAAGAAAGGCAAAACTTGCTTATTATAAGAATGATTTTCGCTGGGCAAAAGCACAATTCGATGCCTTGAAGGAAAGCACATCAAAGCCAGTTGCAAATGATGCTTTGTTTTTTTCGATATTAATAGACTCAAACACAAAAGACGACTCTTTGATGACAGCAATGAAACTTTATGCCAGAGCAGAATTATTGGTCTTCCGACACAAATACAAACTTGCACAACTAACTCTTGATACTCTTATAAAAGAATATCCTGCACACGAACTGTTAGACGAAGCATATCTAAAAAAAGCTGAAATATATAATACCAACAATGATTTTGAAAATGCAATATTGTTTCTGAAAAAATTGATAACAGAACGAAGCTACGCCGAGCTTGCAGATGTTGCAGTTTATAAATTGGCAGTAATTTATGACGAAAAACTTCTTATGAACGAAGAAGCAGCAGAGTTTTATAAAAAATTAATGTTGGAATATCCAGACAGCATACATGTAGCAGACGCTCGAAAACGTTTCCGAAAAATAAGAGAAGGATAATTGATAAATTAGTAACAAATTAGGACATACACATCAAAATATTTAAGTGTTGAAAATCAAAAAAAAATCAAAAAAAATATTTGTATATATCAAATTAATTCTTCACTTTTATCGTTAAAAATAAATCTGCGCCTGTGCTATGTTTTTACCGACCTTTTTTTATATAAATAAATATGTGCGGTGGAAACACCGCACAGGCGCATAAGCAAGAAAAATGTTGTCAGATTTTGAAAATAAAACAAATAGACGAAGACACAAGTATCATAAATATTCAAATAAATATTTTGGAAATTTACACAAATTTACTGGTAATAAATAAAAATGAAAAAAAATAAACTTACAAAAGAACAAACAAAAAAAATTTGGTTTTTATACGAATGGAATATGGTAATAACGGAATATATTGAGTATTTAGAATCAGAGTTTGATATTGACTGGCGAGAAGATTTTGAAGAACCGAGAATGACAAAAAGTGATTTAAAAGGTTGGCAAATGGCTTACAATGATTCATTTGAGATGGTACAAGGACTCTTGCCAGACCAATACAAAACACTCGACAAAATTTTAAAAGATAAATTTGGAGAAGGTTTATTCGAGGCTGATAAAAAACATGTAAAAAGAATTAATAAAATTGTGGAAAAAGGAAAAATAAAAACAGAAGTACAATATTATCTTTTGCGTGAATATTTTGAGCGTATTTGGGATATGATAGAATATAAAAATACGGCAGGAAAAATCGAAAAAATGTTGTACGTTTTTGAAAATAAAATAAAAAAATAAAAATTATGATTTTATCTGATTTATTATTGATATTAAAATTTGTTAATTTGTTAATAGAACCATTTTCAGTCGTACAATTAATTGCTACTGGAGTTTTTATTATCTCTGGAGGTGCATTCAGTATTTTGTTACGTACACATCTTACTTATATTTTGACTAATAAAGAAACAAACCAAGTTTATGTTGGACGGTCAAGCGGATTTGGAAAACCAACGAAAGTTTTGCGAAGACGTATGTACGGACACGCATATATTAAAAAAGGTTTTGACAATCCGAAAATAGACAGAGCAATACAAGGAATTAATGCTCGTTCTGCAATTCGAGGACGCGAACAACAATTAATTGATTTTTACGG
>JAOZMB010000134.1 GCA_029934515.1 Bacteroidales bacterium | reverse complement strand
AATAAGTATTTTACAAAAAACAAATCAGGAAGTTATTTTTTAACCATTACTAAGAACTAAAAATTAAGAACTAAAAATTAAGAACTAAAAACTAAAACTCCTTTGTTGATTCTTTTAATTGTTTCATCTTTTCCTATCATTGAGATAATATCAAAAAGATGTGGCCCTCCGCCTGTTCCTGTTATTACGAGTCTCAAAGGATTTAGTATTTTTCCAAAGTTCAATTTGTTTGTTATTATATGTTCTTTCACGGCATTTTCTGTTGATGCTGTATTAAAATTATCGTTTGGTATTTTATCCAAAATTTCTTTTATTTTCAAAATTTCTTTTGGAGTATCCGATTTCCATCGTTTCTTTACAACTTTTGGATTGTAAGTTTCTGGTGTCTCAAAGAAAAATGCAGATTGATTCCAAAAATCGTTAGTAAATACTAATCTTTCTTTTACCAAAGCTACTACTTTTTCTACATAATCTTTTTTTGCATCAATACCTTTTTGTTTTAATATAGGCAAAAATAATTCGGCAAGTTCTTTGTCAGATTTTTCTTTTAAATAATGTTGATTAAACCATTTAGCTTTTTCATGCGAAAATTTAGCTCCAGCTTTTCCTACTCTTTTAAGGTCAAATTGTTCTATTAATTCATCAATTGTAAAAAATTCTTGATGCGTTCCCGGACTCCATCCGAGAAGTGCCAAAAGATTTATAAATGCTTCAACTAAGTAACCGTCTTCACGATATCCAGCTGCTGTTTCTTTTGTTTTAGGGTCTTTCCATTCTATTGGAAATACTGGAAATCCCATTTTATCTCCATCTCTTTTGCTAAGTTTTCCTTTTCCGTTTGGTTTCAATAACAATGGAAGATGTGCAAATTGTGGCATTTCGCTTTCTTTTCCGAAACTTTTGTAAAGCAATACGTGTAGCGGTAGCGAAGGCAACCATTCTTCTCCTCTTATAACATGTGAAATTTTCATCGACAGGTCATCGACAATATTTGCAAGATGATATGTCGGCATTCCATCTGATTTAAAAAGAACTTTATCATCTAATTGTGAAGTATTTACAGTAACTTTACCTCTAATAATGTCATTTACAGTAAGTTCTTGGTTCTCTGGAATATTAAATCTTATAACATGTGGTTCTCCTGACTCTAATTTTTTCTTTAATTCTTCTTTTGATAGAGTAAACGAATTTTTCATATTTCCTCTTGTTGCAGCATTGTATTGTCGCACTGATGAGTTATTTTTTTCGAGTTCTTTTCTCATATCATTAAGCTCTTCCGATGTATCAAAAGCATAATATGCGTTTCCGTTTTTTATAAGTTTAAGTACTTCTTTTTTATAAATATCCTTTCTTTCGGATTGTCTATAAGGTCCGTATTTTCCGCCTTCATTTATTCCTTCATCTACTGTCAAACCGCACCATTTAAGTGATTCTGTAATATATTCTTCTGCTCCTGAAACATATCTTGCTTGGTCTGTATCTTCGATACGCAAAATAAAAACACCATTGTGCTTTTTTGCAAATAGATAATTAAACAATGCTGTTCGTAAGCCTCCTATATGAAGCGGACCAGTAGGACTCGGTGCAAATCTTACTCTAACTTTTTTTTCCATAAGTTTTTTTTATTTTTTTTTACTTTCTGTTTGTCAATAGTGTATTAAGACTTAAATTTCTCAAGTATTAATTTTGCCTTTTTAACCAAGACAAATGGTTTAGTAATGGTTAAAAAATAACTTCCTGATTTGTTTTTTGTAAAATACTTATTATCAGGTGTAAACCAATTCGCAATTCATAATTTATAATTCGTAATTTACTTAGTATAGTAATTGTTGTAATATTTAATGAACTTAATAATTTGTAAATATTTTAATTTCCTGTGTGTCCGAATCCTTCTTTGCCTCGTTTTGTTGTATTTAATAGTTCTGTTTCTATCCAATTAATCTTTTCGTATTTTGAAATTATCATCTGACAAATTCTATCTCCGTTTTTTATAGTATAATCAATATTTGACAAATTAATAAGAATAATACAAATCTCGCCACGATAATCAGCATCAATTGTTCCTGGTGTATTAAGAACTGTTATTCCGTGTTTTATAGAAAGACCACTACGAGGACGTATCTGTGCTTCATAACCTTTTGGCAGTTCAATAAACAAACCAGTTCTAATTAATTTACGTTCAAGAGGTTTCAAAATATTATCATGCTCTATGTAGGCACGAAGGTCTAAACCAGCAGACGACTCGGTTTCATATCTTGGTAATTTATTGTTTGACTTATTTATAATTTTTATTTTCACTATTTTTTTTGTTTATATGATTAAGAATTTTTTTTATTGCATTATAATGCAAATTAATATTTGAAACATATAATTTTAAGCGTTTCACAATCTTCTATGTTGTGAAAATCAGCAAACAAATTATTGATAAATGTTCATCTTTAAACATGTTAGTAAATTATGAATTATAAATTACGAATTGGTTTACACCAGATAATAAGTATTTTACAAAAAACAAATCAGGAAGTTATTTTTTAACGATTACTTAGTAAATTACGAATTATAAATTACGAATTACGAATTGGTTTACACCAGATAATAAGTATTTTACAAAAAACAAATCAGGAAGTTATTTTTTAACGATTACTTATTCGTAAAAATAAGATTGTTTTTATAATTTATTTGTATCTTTGACGTTTCAAAAATTATTTTTTTTTAACAAAAAACAAATTATGTTTTTTTTTTATTAATATTCAAATTTTTTTTTAACTTTTTCAAAATCTTATTATCTATATATGAAAAACCTTGAAAAATTTACACTTGATAACGGATTAAGAGTTATCGTTCATAAAGATAAAACTACATCGGTAGTTGCTGTAAATTTATTGTATGATGTAGGTGCAAAAGACGAGTCGCCTGAGCGAACTGGCTTTGCGCATCTATTTGAGCATTTAATGTTTGGTGGTTCTGTAAATATTCCTTTTTTTGATAAAGCACTACAAAAAGCTGGTGGAACAGACAATGCCTTTACAAATAATGATTACACAAACTATTATATAAGCATTCCCAAAAATAATATTGAAACAGCATTTTGGCTTGAATCAGACCGTATGATGCAATTGAACTTTACAAAAAAAAGTTTAGAAGTACAAAGAAATGTCGTTATAGAAGAGTTTAAACAAATGTATCTAAATCAACCTTATGGAGATGTTTGGTTACTTATGCGTCCGCTTGCATACAAGGTTCACCCTTACAGATGGGCAACAATTGGCAAAAATATTTCGCACATAGAGAAAGCAACTATGCAGGATGTTAAAGATTTTTATTATAATCATTATGCACCAAATAATGCAATTCTTACTGTTGCAGGAGATGTAGATATTGATAATATAAAAAAAATGACAGAGAAATGGTTCGGAACTATTGAACGCAGAAATATTATCAAAAGAAATCTTCCTATCGAACCAAAACAAACAGAAGCAAGGACGATGACTGTGAAACGCAATGTTCCTGCAAATGCAATTTATAAAACATTTCATATCTGTTCGCGCCGCGATAGGGATTTTCATACAACAGACCTAATTTCAGATATCCTGTCGGCTGGCGAATCGTCAAGATTAATTCAAAATCTTATAAAAAGAAAGAATATTTTTACAAGCATTAACGCATATCTTAGTGGAAGTATTGAAAATGGATTATTTGTATTTAGTGGGAAATTATCAGACGGAATTTCGTTTGAAGAAGCTGAATATGAGATTAATAGAGAAATAAATCTGATGACTACTGAAAATGTCAGCGATTATGAATTACAAAAAGTGAAAAATAAAATCGAATCTAAAATTATTTTTGCTGAAACAAATATACTTGAAAAAGCTATGTCTTTATCATTTTTTGAGCTATTGAGTAGTACAGAAAATATTAACGACGAAGTTAATAAATATATAAAAGTAAGTGCTGACGATATCAGAGAAACAGCATCTAAAATTTTTAGACCAGAAAATTGTTCAACACTTTATTATGCTAAAAGTGCTGAATAATTTATTTTGGTTTTAATTTTTTACGGATATATTTTTTAGTGAACCGTGTTCTGGATAAAATTCTATACTAATATTTTTATTAAAAATTTGTACAGGTAATGAATTTAATACTCCGAATTGGTTTATTGTAATTCTTTTTCTTGCTACAATTTTGTTATTAAAACGTATCTCTGCAAGTGCAATATCTGGGATTCTATAAATAATACCGTTTTTTAGTTCTTTTTCATTTGATTTTTGGATATTTCTGTTCTCTTCAAATTTTTTAATATTTGAACTGTTATTTTCTGGAATCAAATGTAAAACAACAGCTGTTCCTTTACTGTCATTTGCAGGTAGGATTCCATATTTTTTAGAAAAACGAAATAAAACTTTTTCTACAATATCGTTATCTTCCGAAGGAATATATCTAAAATTATACAATCTTGATATTTTACCTTTTTTGCCTAAAAATAAGTTCATATACTCTTTTTCAAGTTTATTTAGTTCGTCTATCATTATTTTTAATGCAGAACCTTCTGGTATTTTTTCTCCGTCACTTTCGCCTTTTAATAACGAGAGCCGGTCATCTCTTAAAAGAAATATCTGATTAGCTAACTCTTCAGCTTGTTTGTCAAGCGATTTGTACACCATTTTCTTTTTTATTATAGGTTCTCTTACGATTACAGAATCTTGAAAAACCTCTCTGTATAATGTATCATATTTTGCTTCCCTGACAGACCATACAGACAAATCTGCATAACTCATCTTATCATTTTTACTTGTCGAAAAATCAAACTCTTCTTGTTTGCTTTCAAATTTATTTATCTGAAAATCAGTTAAATTAATACCAGCAATAAAGCCTTCTTCTGTTAAATTTATAATTCCAGATTGTGGATTATCAATTATAATCGCATAAATGTTATCAGGATTTGGAAGTGGAGTAGTTCCAAAAGTAATTTTTGAAATTTTATACTCTGTTTGGTCTGTTTTAATTACATCATCTGTTCCAAAATATTTTTTTGTATATTCATAAAAAGGGCCCTTTTGATTAAGAACCTCTTCCGTTTCTATTTTTATATCAATAGCAGTTTTAGGCAATGAATAAATTATTATATCTTTACTGTAATCAATATCTTTAATATTCATAACATTATATTTAGAACCACAAGATGATATTATAAATATAAATATAACAATAAATTTTGTATTCTTCATAGTAATTAATTTTAATTTGTAGTGTTTTTTTTAATTCAATATTTTTATTGATAAACGAAAAAATCATGTATTTTTGCAAAATTAAAATTAAAATCAATATTATGAAAAAAATCAATAATATTGTTCACAATTATAGCAGTGTTTATCAGTGTTCCTATAACTCCGATAAATAGGAACACAGAAGAACGCTGATTATACGGATATTTCACAGATTTTTGATGTGTTTGCCATAAAAATATATGTTACTTTTTAACCATTACTTACTTGAATCTTAAAACTAATCTTGCTAGCTGATAAAAGTTCCATTAAATCAAATATTTTACAAATCTCTAAATTTTCTATATTAAACTCAACATAATATTCTTTTCTAGTATCAAAATAAAAACCAACATTATTAATAATATTATTAAGTTGAGAATTATCAGAAATTATAATAATATGAGGACGTTTATGTTTTAATATTTTTTGTAAAAATAAAAATGGAACAGATAGCCGTCTTATGAAAAATGAAAAAAATGCACTGAAAAAAACGGCAAACTTTATTAGTAAAGATAAAAAATTACCGTACTTGTCTGAAAAATGCTTCTTGGAAAAAATTAACATAGAATTATAAAAAACATAAGTGTAATTTATGCTATCTTTTTTTGTGCTCTCGCCCTTGTAATGTAATATAGTCGTACCAGGAAAATAATAATTATTGTAACCAGATTTTATAATCCTGTAAGAAAGGTCGATATCCTCACCGTACATAAAAAAAGTCTCGTCCAATAAACCTATATTATCTAAAACTGATTTGCGCAAAAGCATAAAAGCACCAGACAAAACATCTACCTTGTGAACTAATCCATTGTCTAAATACCTTAAATGATATTTACCAAATAAAACAGAACGAGGAAATAAACGTGATAAACCAAAAATCTTATAAAAAGAAACAGAAGGAGTAGGCAAAGAACGCTTAGATTCATACAAAAAATTACCACTACCATCTATCATCTTGACACCCAAAGAACCAGAGTCTTTATGTAAATCCATAAAATCTACAATACTTAGTAAAGTAAGCTCAGAAATCAAAGTATCTGGATTAAGTAATAAAACAAACTCGCCATTAGATATTTTTATACCCTGATTGTTAGCTACTGAAAAACCAGAATTTGTTTTATTTGAAATTAAACGAACTAAACGATATTTATTTTTTATCATTAAACAGGAAGAATCAGTAGAATTATTATCTACAACAATAACCTCAAATGAGTTAATACCAAAACGCTCATCAAAAAAAAAACCAGAACGATAAACTGAAAATAAACAACTATCCAAGAAAAACTCTACATTATAACTTACAATTACTATAGACAACTTCATATAATGAAAAAATTATTATTTATGTAAATTTGAATATTTCAAAAAATTAAAAATTAAAAACTAAAAACTAAAAACTAAAAACTAAAAACTAACCACTAACCACTAACAACTAACCACTAACCACTAAAATCTAATTACAAAATTTTCTTTTGATAGTTCTTTTCTAAAAAAAACAATTCCAAATGAAAATAGGTCTACTGTTAGTTTAACTTTTTTATTTTTTTTAATAATTTTCCATTCTTTTTCTTTTTCTTTAGAGCTGTGTATGTCATTTAAAACAAATACTGTTTCATTATTTATTTTTGATATACAGATATTGAAATATTTTAAAAAATTTTCTTTTTTGTTATTTCCATCAAAAAAAACAAAATCTAATTTATCAATTTTTTTTAATAATTTATTTAGTTCGTCATCAAATTTTCCTACAATAGGTTTTATATTTTCAATATTCATTTCATAAAAATTTTGTTTTGCTACTTCTGCTGTTTTCTTGCATCCTTCTATTGTATAAACTATTGATTTACTGTTTGGTTTAGCGAGATACATAGTTCCCAATCCTATCGATGTTCCTATTTCTATCAATATTTTAGGTTTAAAATAAACAACAAGTCTGAATAGAAGTTCACCAAATTTAATATTAGTAGATGATTTCTTAACTATATCTTTTATTTTTTTTATTTTATAAACTTCTGTGTTTTCCTCAAAATCAATAACTTCGATTCTTTTTTCACTATTTATTAGTTTTTCTCTTATTTCCCAGATATCATCCATTGCGTAGTATGAAGTTAAATCGCTGATTGCATAGCTAATCAAATCATACAAAAAAGGAGAATGGATTCCGAGACCTCCGAGATGTCTTGCAAATAATTTGTATTTAATATATTTAGATATATATTTTAATTTACTCATAATTTTTTATTTTTTTGTTCTATTTTATTTTAACTCCAACAATTAGTACATCATCAATTTGGTTGTTATCACCTTTCCATTTTTCGTATTCTTCTTTTATTATTTGATTTTGTTTTGTCATTTTTTCATCAGATATTTTTAATATCAAATTTCTAAAGTTATTACTTTTATATTTTTGGTTTCTTATTCCACCGAATTGGTCAATATATCCATCTGAGAACAAATACAATATATCATTTTTTTCAATTTTCAACAAATTATTTGTAAATTTTTTTTCACGTCTATATATTCCTATTGGTTGTCTGTCAGCTTTTACTTCAACAAGTATATTAGATTGTTTTTCTGTTAAACTATGTATTTTGATTTTTGGATTTTTAATAAAATCTACAATTCTTTCAGGTCTATTATTTTTGTTTAGCAATACGTATAGTGGGTTGTAAGCACCTGCAAATTGCAATATATTTGTTTCTGTGTTCAGCATACAAAGTGCTATATCCATTCCGTCTTTTGTTGAGCCTTTTTGGCTTGTTTGCTTAAGTAACATTTTTATTTGCATTCTTAGTTCGTTGAGTATTCTGCTTGCTGTATTTATATATTTTCTTCTGACGATTTCGTTTAGAAGCGAAACTCCAAGCATACTAACAAATGCTCCTGGAATTCCGTGTCCTGTACAATCCGCGACTGCAAGTATTTGATATTTATTAACTTTTGTTGTCCAATAGAAATCACCGCTGACAATATTTACAGGTTTATTAAATATAAAGAAGTCCGAAAAATGCAGTTCGAATTTTTCTTTTACTGGCAATATTGCTGTTTGTATTCTGCTTGCATAATTTATACTATCTGTGATTTGTTTGTGGCTTTCTTCTATTTTATTTTTTTGTTTTGTTATTTTAATATTAGCTATTTTTAGGTTTTCTGCTTGCGTATATATTTCTTCTTTTTGCTGATTTATTTCGATATTTTTTTTTATCAATAATTTATTAGAGCGTTTTTTCTGTTGATATCCGATATATATAATCACCAAAATAATT
>JAOZMB010000133.1 GCA_029934515.1 Bacteroidales bacterium | reverse complement strand
TAATTCATAATTCGTAATTCATAATTCGTAATTCGTAATTCGTAATTCATAATTCGTAATTCATAATTCGTAATTCATAATTCGTAATTCATAATTCATAATTTACTAAGCTAAATAGAATCAAAATAGTTAAATATTTTAACAAGGTCTTGTTCTTTTTTTAAGTTTAATTTTTTTTCTTTTGCATATATTTTAATTTTCTCTGCATCTTTGCCAAATAGTTTTAGGATATTTTTCTTTCGTTTTTTAATAAGCTTTACTCTTCCGTTTTCAAATACGTAAAATTTATTTTCTTTAATATATTTACTACTCTGGCTTCCAACATCAAGTGCCTGATTATAATTTGATTCTATGACCTTTAAAGTTGTTTTTTTGAAAAAAATAACTTTTCCATCTGATATTATTTTATACATTCCAACTTGCTCGTTACTTCCATAATTGCTACAATTCATAAAAGTTTCATTTGTGTTTTCGTCAGAATTATACCATTCAATTTTTTTTATTGAGCCAATAGCAATAATTTTAATATCATTTTTAAGTTTAATTTCAATATTTTGTGTTTTTAAATCATACTTCAATTCGTAGTCTTTAATTATTTCACCAGATAATAGGTGAATATTCCCAGTACACCATTTTTTTGTATAATAAACAGAACCTAATGTTTTCTTAGGTTTTGATTTAATATTCATTGTTCTCATTCCACCTCCAGAGAATGTAACTATTGCATCATTTGTATTTTGAGAAAAAACAATAAGACTAAAAAATGCAAAAAAAATAAAAAAAAGTTTCCTCATAATTATTGATTTATAATTAAATTTATAATTTGTTTTTTGGTTATCGAGCCACTTTATAATGTAGCTCGATATGATTTTCATATAAATATTTTCAGATTTTTAATATTATTTTTCTGCATAATATTTATAAAAAGCTGGTATTGTTTCAATTCCTTTAAAAAACATTTCAAGCGGGAAGTTTTCGTTTTCTGAGTGAATCGCATCGCTTGCGAGTCCAAAGCCCATCAGTATTGATTTAATTCCAAGCACTTTTTCAAAAGTTGATATAATTGGAATACTACCTCCGCTTCTTACTGGTATAGGTTTTTTTCCGAATATCTCTGTATATGCTTTTTCGGCTGCTTTGTATGCTGGAATATCAATAGGCGAGACATAACTTTCTCCTCCGTGCAGGAATCTTACATCTGTTTTAACAGATTTTGGTGCTAATTTTTTGAAATGTTTTTCAAAAAGTTTTGCAATTTTTTTATTATCCTGATTTGGAACAAGTCTCATAGATACTTTCGCATAAGCTTTTGAAGGTATTATTGTTTTTGTTCCTTTTTCGATATAACCGCCCCATATTCCGTTAATATCAAGTGCTGGTCTGATTCCAGTTCTTTCGTTTGTAGAATATCCTTTTTCGCCACTTAATCTACTTATACCGATTGTGTCTTTATATTTTTTCTTATCAAATGGTGCTTTTGCCATCTCTGCTCTTTCTGCTTTTGAGACTTTAATAACATCATCGTAGAACCCTTTTATTGTAATTTCACCTTTTTTGTTTGTAAGGCTTGCCAACATTTTTGTAAGTACATTAACCGGATTTGCAACAGCACCACCAAACAAGCCAGAATGAAGGTCGTGTTTTGGTCCAGTTAGTTCAACTTCCATATATGTTAAGCCTCTTAGTCCAGTTGTTATTGAAGGTATATCAGGAGCTATCATACTTGTATCAGATACGAGAATTACATCTGCTTTTAACATTTCTTTGTTGTCTTCCATAAATTTTTTCAAATTCGGAGAACCAATTTCTTCTTCGCCTTCGATTATGAATTTAATATTACACGGCAAAGTGTTGCTTTTTACCATATATTCAAATGCTTTTGCGTGCATAAATGCTTGTCCTTTATCATCATCTGCTCCTCGCGCCCATATTTTTCCGTCTCTTATTTCTGGTTCAAAAGGTGGTGATTTCCACAACTCTTCTTTCCCAACAGGCATAACGTCCATGTGTCCGTAAACAAGAACTGTTGGCAGTGAGTTATCGATTATTTTTTCTCCGTATGTTACTGGGTTGCCTTCTGTTTCCATTACTTTTGCGATATCACAACCAGATTTTATCATTATTTTTTTCCAAAGTTTTGCAGCACAATACATATCATCTTTATGTTCTTTCTCTGGGCTTATGGAAGGTATTCTTATTAATTCAAAAAGTTCATCTAAAAATCGTTGCTTATTAGCTTCGATATAATCTTTTATGTTTTGCATATTAATATATCTATATTTGATTATTTTAAAGTTTACAAAAATATAAAATTATTTTTAAATTTAAACAAAAAAATGAATTTTTATATAATTTATAAAAATAAACTGATATAATTAACTTGCTTATCCAACAATTTACAAATTGTATTGTTTATAATTTAGTTCCGTCTATTCTTTCTATTGTTGGCATATTTAATTTTTATTTATTTGTGTATTTCATGTGTTTTTACTTTACTTGACAGTAATATAACAAAATGCTCAGCGACAGGTGAAAAACACATGATAAGCGAAAAAACTTTTTTTTTTAATTTGTATTCTCTAAATTAATTGTTACTTTTGTGTTTAAATTTATTTCATAACCCATTTTATATTTACTTATTAGTCTGAAATACAGATATATACAATTTTGTGCTATTTACAAAAAATTGCATTTTTTTTACACAAACAAAAATTTAAAAATAAAATTCCAAAATTAAAAGCAAACTCGTTAATTGCCAAATAAAAAAAACATATGAAATTAGAAAAAATTAGAATAGATAAATCTCTAAATAAAGCGTATTTCAAACAAAATTTGAAAAGTAAAGATATTGATTTATTTAAAAAAGAACTTGTAAAAGTTTATAGTCATTTTGATAATAAACAAGACGAAGAATACCATAAAAATATTATTTCGGATTTCTTTAAAACAGTTTATTATAAAGACAGATATATCGTAAATGTAAACAAAAACCAAGACCTTGTAATAAAATTGGGAAATGAAATAAATGATAAAGTTGGAGTTATTATTGAATTTAAAAAACCTTCTGAAAAACGTGATATGATTTCAGTTGAGAACCCAAATAAAAAAGCATTTCATCAATTAATTTTTTACTACCTCAGAGAACGAATTGATAATAATAATACTTCAATAAAACATTTAATTGCAACAAATTTTAATGAATGGTTTATTTTTGATGAAGTATGGTTTGAAAAAAATATTTATGAAAATACAAAATTAAAAAAAGAATATTTTGAATATAAACTAAGCGGACACGGCACAAAATTTTTCTACGAAGAAATTGCAGCAAAATTTATTGATAATTTAGATTGTAATTTACCATATACATATATCAATTTAAAAGATTATGTAGAAATTGTAACATATTTAGACCAAATAAAAAATAAAAAATTAATAAACCTTTACAAAATACTCTCGCCAGAACATTTGTTAAAATTATCATTTCCAAATGATTACAATAAAATAGATATAGGATTTTACAACGAACTTTTGTATATACTTGGCTTGGAAGAAAATAAAAAAGCAGGCAAAAAATTGATAACAAGAATAAAAGAAAAAAATAGAAAAACCGGTTCCTTACTCGAAAATACTATAAATTTTATTAAAACAAGACATAAGTTAAAAATGATAGAACGTCTTGATTTTTTTGGTGAAAATGAAGAAAAACAATTATTTAGTATTGGATTAGAATTAGTTATTACTTGGCTTAATCGTATCTTATTTTTAAAACTTCTTGAAGGACAATTAGTAAAATTTAATAGAAATAAAAAAGACTTAACTTTTCTTAATAATAATAAAATAAAAAATTTTGATGATTTAGATGAGTTATTTTTTGAAATCCTGGCAAAAGAAGTTAATAACAGAAATGAATATATAAATAAAAAATTAAACCATCTTCCATATCTTAATAGTTCTTTGTTTGAAATAACAAAATTAGAAATTGAAACAATTCAGATTTCATCTTTAAAACCAGAATTAACACTACCAGTAGCTTCTTTTACAGTACTAAAAAATAAAGAAGGAAAAAAATATAAAGGAGAATTAAATACGCTCGAATATTTATTTGAATTTCTTAACGCCTACAATTTTTCAAGTGAAAGAAAAGCAGAAATCCAAGACGATAATAAAACAATAATAAATGCCGCAGTCTTAGGATTAATTTTTGAGAAAATCAATGGTTACAAAGACGGTTCATTTTACACGCCAAGTTTTATAACTACATTTATTTGTCGTGAAACTATCAGAACAATAGTATTAAAAAAATTTAGTAAAGCATACAAAAAACAATTCAAAAATCTTGAACAAATAAGAGATTTTGTTGATTATACTGACCGCGAAGAACGAAGAAAAGCAAACGAAATAATTAATAATTTAAAAATTTGTGACCCAGCAGTCGGCTCAGGACACTTTCTTGTTTCGGCATTAAACGAACTTATTGCCATAAAAAGCAAATTGAAAATTTTAAACGATGTAAACAACGAACGAATAAAAGGAATAAAAATTGAAAATATAAACGACGAACTCGAAATAATCGACGAAGAAATAAGTGAGTATTTTCAATATTATGTAAACATAAAAGGTAATCCTCTATCAGAAATTCAAAATATACAAAAAACTATTTTTTTTGAAAAAAAACAACTAATTGAAAATTGTATTTACGGAGTGGATATAAATCCTAAATCGGTTTTAATATGTCGTTTACGACTTTGGATTGAATTGCTTAAAAATACATATTATACAGAAGAAAGTAATTACAAATATTTGGAAATTTTGCCAAATATTGAAATAAATATAAAAACAGGTAATTCTTTAATCAGTAAATTTGATACAGGTCTGGATTTATTTGAACGAACAGCGATTAAAAATAACATTATTCAATACAAATTTATAACAGAAGAATATAAAAAAACAAGCGATTATGATAAAAAAATGAATTATAGAAATCAAATAAAACGATTAAAATCGGAGCTTGAAAAATATGCAATCCCAAGAGATAAACATTATCGTAAATACCTGAAAAAGAAAAACGAATTTGGTAAATTGTTGAACATTCCCGGAAATAATAAAACTATACAAAAACAAATAGTAAAAGTAAGTGCCGAAATTAGCGAGCTTGAAAAAAAATATAAAGAAAATTATCACAGTTTATATGCTAATTCAATGGAATGGTCGATTGAATTTCCTGAAATTTTGTCGGACAAAGGTGAATTTAAAGGTTTTGATTTGGTAATTGGAAATCCGCCATATTTTTCGATTAGCAAAGACAAACATTTAAAAGAAGTAAACGAAAACTACAAAACTTATAAGCAAACAGGCGATATTTATATCCTTTTTATAGAAAGAGCAATACAAATTCTTAAAAAAGGAGGAATATTAAGTTATATAACTTCAAATAAATGGATGCGTGCTGCTTACGGTGAGAATTTACGAAAATTTTTATTAGAAAACACAACTGTTGATAAAATTATTGATTTCTATGGTCTGAAAGTTTTTGATGAAGCAACTGTTGATACAAGTATTATTTCGCTTTATAACAAAAAAAATGAAAATAATACGATTGAAGCAGTCCGCTTTGATAAAACTTTTAATTTAAAAAAAGATAGTATTTTTGATTATTTTGATGACAATAAAATTACTCTTTCCGATTTATCATCAGATAGTTGGAACTTAACTTCTGAAAAAGAAAAACAACTAAAATATCATATTGAAAAAGTTGGAACACGATTAGAAGACTGGAACATAAATATTTACAGAGGAATAACTACCGGACTAAACGAAGCTTTTGTTATTGATACAGAAACAAAAAACAAATTAATAAAAGAAGATAAGAAAAACAAGAAACTTATAAAACCTCTTTTAAGAGGAAGAGATATAAAAAAATATTATATTGAGTGGTCTGATTTGTGGATAATTTCAACATTTTCCACCAGAAATATAAATATTGAAAAATATAAGTCATTAAAAAGATATTTAGAAAATTATAAAAAACAATTACTCGCAAAGCCAAAAGAATATAAAGGAATCTGGTCGGGTAGAAAAACAGGTAATTTTAAATGGTTTGAAATTCAAGATAATACAGCATATTATCCAGAATTTTCAAAAGAAAAAATTGTTTTTACAAAAGCCTCAAAAATAAAATCTTTTTCATACGATAATAAAGGTTATTATTTGCTGAACACATCATATTTTTTAACAGGCGAGCATTTAAAATATTTACTTACGTTGTTAAACTCCAAATTTTTCAATTTTATTTTTATGCGATTTTATCAAAGTGGTGGAATTGAGGGAGAAATAACAGTGCAAGCATTAAAAAAAATACCTATTCCTAAAAAGAACAATAAAAATAAAAATATTGTCGAAGAAATAGAAAAACTTGGTGCAGAAATAATTGTAAATAACTGTAAATCAAAAGAATATAATAATCTACAAGCACGCATAGATGAGCTTGTTTATAATCTTTACGAACTTAAAGATTTGCAAAATGGAAACAATAATATTGAAGCAGTCCGTTTTGATAAAACTTTTAATTTAAAAAAAGATAGTATTTCGAAATATTTTGATGACAATAAAATTAAACTATCTGGTTTAACAAAAAGCAGTTGGAATTTAACTTCCGAGAAAGAAAATTCTATTAAAAATAGAATTACAAAAATAGGAAAACCTCTTAAAGATTGGAACATTAAAATTTTTAGAGGAATAACTACTGGATTGAATGAGGCTTTTGTTATTGATACAGAAACAAAAAATAAATTAATAAAAGAAGATAGGAAAAACAAAAAACTAATAAAACCACTTTTAAGAGGAAGAGACATAAAAAAATATTATGCAGTGTTTAGTGGTTTGTGGTTACTTTATATTCCTTGGCATTTTCCATTACATAATAATTCTAAGATTATTGGAAATTCAGAAATTGCAGATAAAGAATTTAGAAAAAAATATCCTTCTGTTTATAAATTACTTAATGAAAAAAAACAAAAATTAATAAAACGAAATAGTTCTGAAACAGGAGTAAGATATGAATGGTATGCACTTCAAAGAAGTGCAGCAACTTATTATCACGAGTTTAAAAAAGAAAAAATTATTTTCACAAAAGCCTCGCAGGAAAAATCATTTTCTTATGATAATAAAGGTTATTTTCTTCAAAATACATCTTATTTGTTAACAGGCAAAAATCTAAAATATTTACTTGCTTTGCTAAATTCAAAACTTATAAATTTTGCTTTTATGCGTTTTTTCCAAAGCGGAGGGATTGAAGGCGAAATAACAGTGCAAGCAGTAAAAAAGTTTCCAATCCCAGAAATTACAGAAGATAACCAAGAAACTGTAAATAGAATAGAAAATCTTGTAAAAAAAATAATAAGAGCAAAAGGAAGAAATAAAAATGTAAATATAACAAAACAACAAACTGAAATAGATAAACTTGTATATAAATTATACGAGCTATCAAGAGAAGAAATAAAAATTATTGAAAAATGAAACAGTTAGAATTTTTTAAAGAAACAGATAAAAATCAAGAGTTACTTGAAAATGCTTTTGATTGGGCAAAAGAGTTTCCTAAATTATGCGATAAAGAAGGTAATTTTGAAGGTTTTGATATTGTGATAGGCAATCCGCCATATATTCCAATAAATAAACTTCCTGAATTAAAAGCGATTAAAAAAAACTACAAAACTTACAAACAAACAGGCGATATTTATATTCTTTTTATAGAAAGAGCAATACAAATTCTTAAAAAAGGAGGAATATTAAGTTATATAACTTCAAATAAATGGATGCGTGCTGCTTACGGTGAGAATTTACGAAAATTTTTATTAGAAAACACAACTGTTGATAAAATTATTGATTTCTATGGTCTGAAAGTTTTTGATGAAGCAACTGTTGATACAAGTATTATTTCGCTTTATAACAAAAAAAATGGAAACAATAATATTGAAGCAGTACGTTTTGATAAAACTTTTAATTTAAAAAAAGATAGTATTTCGAAATATTTTGATGAAAATAAAATTAAACTATCTGGTTTAACTTCTGATAGCTGGGCATTTTTGTCGGAAAAAGAAAAACAAATAAAAAATAAATTAATAACAAAAGGAAAAATACTTAAAAATAGGAATATTAAAATAAATAGAGGTATTCAAACAGGTTTGAATGAAGCTTTTATTATAACTAATAAAATACGTAATGAAATTTTAGATAATTGTAAAACAAAAAAAGAACGACAAAATACTAATAATTTACTAAAAAATATTTTACGAGGTAGAGATATTAAGAAATATTATTCCGTAGAATCAGATTTATATCTAATTAACATAACAAAAGGATTTAATAAACAATCTATTAAAAACAAAAAAGGGAACATGTGGGATATATTTAAAGGAAATTATCCTTCGCTTGCATCTCATTTAATAAAGTTTAAACAAAAAGCAGAACTACGACAAGATAAAGGCGATTTTTGGTGGGAACTACGTGCTTGTTCTTATAATCATATTTTTGAAAAAGAAAGATTAGTCTGGACAGA
>JAOZMB010000132.1 GCA_029934515.1 Bacteroidales bacterium | reverse complement strand
ATAAGTATTTTACAAAAAACAAATCAGGAAGTTATTTTTTAACCATTACTAAGTTTGTATTATTGACAACACCTTACGCATATCAAAAATTAATAGTCCACAAAAAAATGTTTTTCATTGTATATAAACTGTCTGTATGGCTTAAATCCATACAGACAGTAATTTATTGCAAAATCGTAACTGATTATTTTTATCCACATTTTGAATGCCCACATGTTTGACAAATTAAACAACCTTCTTGATAAATAATAGCTTCTGAATAACATTCTTTACATTTTACACCAGACTTTGCTTTTGTTCCGTTTGGTATATATCTTTTTAAAGTTCTTTCGACTCCATTTTTCCATGTATCTATTGTTTTTGTATTCAGATGTAGCGAAGATATTAAATTTACTGCATATTGTATGTCCATTCCGTGCCTAAGAATACCAGAAATTAGTTTAGCATAGTTCCAGTATTCTGGATTGAATTTATAAGATAAACCTTCAACAGTTATATTCATACCATATCTGTTTGTATATTTAAAATCATATCTTTTAGAACCGTCATTGAACCGTTGTTTTACTATTTTTCCTTTTGATATTGATTTCGGAACAGGCAATGCATCGTCTTCGGCAAGTCCCGTAAAAATTTCATAAGGTTTTCCATTTCTTATTCCTACGAATGCTATCCATTTTTGTTTATTATTTCTGAACCTAACAACATCTGCACTAAGAGTTTTTGGTCGTCTTTTATATTTTTTATTTTCTTTTTTTGTCATAGAAATAAGAACTCCATCACGAGAACCAGTTCTATAAACAGTTATTCCTTTGCAACCGTTTTGCCAAGCTTCTTTATAAACTTTACCAACAAGTTGTTCCGTTGCATTTTCAGGTAAATTAACAGTAACACTTATTGAATGGTCAACCCATTTTTGTATCTTTCCCTGCATACGAACTTTATTAAGCCAATTAATATCATTTGAACTTGACTTATTATACGGCGATTTTTTTATTAATTCGTTAACATTAGCTTCGCTGTAATTTTTTACTGCTTTGCTGTCTATTCCATTTGCTTCCATCCAAGTAATAAATTTATGATGAAAAACATTATACTCTTCCCATGCATCACCAGTTTTGTCAACAAACGAAACATTTACATCTTTTTCTTTTGGATTAACTTTTCTTCTTCTTTTATAAAACGGCATAAATACTGGTTCTATTCCAGAAGTTGTTTGTGTTAAAATACTTGTAGAGCCTGTTGGAGCTATTGTCAGTAATGAAATATTTCGTCGTCCATGAATTTTCATTTCTTCGTACAGTTTCTCGTCTTCTTTTTTTATTCTTAATATAAAAGGATTTTTCAGTTCTTGCTCTGCATCAAAAATCTCAAATGCACCTCGCTCTTTCGCCATTTCAACAGAAGAACGATAAGCCTCAACGGCAAGTGTTTTATGAACAATAACAGAAAAATCAATCGCTTTTTCGCTTCCATATTGTAAACCAAGTGCTGCAATCATATCTCCTTCGGCTGTAATTCCAAGTCCTGTTCTTCTTCCGATAATTGCTTTATTTTTAATATTTTGCCACAATTTTCGTTCCACACGTTTTATATCATCACTTTCAGGGTCTTTTTCTATTTTACATAGAATAATATCAATTTTTTCTATTTCAAGGTCTATGATATCATCCATTATTCTCTGTGCATATCCTACATGTTTCTTAAACAAATCGAAATTAAAAAATGATTTATCTGTAAACGGATTTTCAACATAACTATACAAATTAATAGCAAGTAGTCTGCAACTATCATGAGGACAAAGCGGGATTTCACCGCAAGGATTAGTCGAGACAGTTTTAAAACCAAAATCTGAATAACAATCAGCAAGAGATTCTTTTAATATTGTATCCCAAAATAATATTCCCGGTTCTGCTGATTTCCAAGCATTATGCACGATTTTTTTCCATAATTTTTTTGGATTAATTTTTTGTTCAACTCTTGGTTTATCTGTATCAACTGGAAACTTCTGAACATAAGAGTTATTATTTATAACTGCTTCCATGAATTTATCATCAATTTTCACGGAAATATTTGCGCCTGTTATTTTTCCTGCTTCAAGTTTTGCATCAATAAAATCTTCTGCATCAGGGTGTTTGATTGATATTGTTAGCATTAGTGCACCTCTTCTTCCGTCTTGTGCTACTTCTCTTGTTGAATTTGAGAATCTCTCCATGAATGGAACAACTCCTGTCGATGTTAGTGCGCTGTTGAATACTGGACTTCCTTTTGGTCTGATATGTGATAAATCGTGTCCTACACCGCCTCTTCTTTTCATTAATTGCACTTGCTCTTGGTCTGTTTTCAAAATTCCACCATAAGAATCTGCTGGTTCTTCTTCGCCTATAACAAAACAGTTAGATAGCGATACAGCTTGGAATTCATTTCCAATTCCTGCCATCGGACTTCCAGCAGGCACTATGTATTTAAAATTTTTTATTAAATCAAAAATTTCATTTTTCTTAATCGGATTTGGATATTTCATTTCAATACCTGCAATTTCTACTGCAAGTCTCTCGTGCATATCATCAGGACTCAGTTCATAAATATTATTAAAAGAATCTTTAAGTGCGTATTTTGTCACCCAAACTTTTGTGGCAAGCTCATCTCCATTGAAATACTTCAGCGTTTCTGTGAATGATTCTTTAAATGTGTAAGTTTTTTTTTGTATTACTGTTTTCATATTTGATTGTAACTCTGTTATTATAAGTTATTTATTATTTGTTAAATACAAATTAACTATTGACTATTTTTTGAAATAGATTAAAAATTTCTTTTGCTGATTATCAGCTACTTAACTTTTCTTTTGAGGTTTGCAATTTATAAGAAATTATAATAAATGCAAAACAGATATATTTTTTAATTAAATAATTAGACAAAAAAAATAACAATACATTAATAATCAATGTATTATTATTGTAATATTTTTGCATTTATTTTTTATTTAAGAACTATTGATATTTTGTATTTAAAATATTGAATAAAAAAATTACAAAAATAAATGCCAAAATTTTTGGCATTTATTTTTATTGTTTATATTTGTATTTTTTTATATAAATTTAATTAATTAAATTATGGGTTTTTTCAGAAGAATTTTTAATATAGGTCGTGCCGAGGCAAACTCAGCACTTGACAATATAGAAGATCCAACAAAGATGACGCAACAAGGAATAAGAGATATGAAAGAGGATTTGGATAAAAGTGTTAAGGCAATGGCAGAGGTAAAAGCAATGGGAATAAGAGCAAGAAATGATGCCAACAATGCACGAAACAAAATGAAAGAATATGAGAACAAAGCAATTTTGTTAATAACACGTGCCGAGAAGGGTGCTATTTCGCCAGAAGATGCAGATCGACTCGCTACTATTGCTCTTCAGAAAAAAGAAGATTATGCTGGTACATTTCAATCAGCTCTTAAAACTCAAAAAACTTATGAAACTCAAGTTCGTAAATTAGAAGGTAGTATAAACAGATTAAAAACATTGATTTCGCAATGGGAAAATCAAGCAAAAACTCTTAAAGCCAGAGCAAAAGTAAGTGAAGTTACAAAAAATGTTAATAAACAACTTGCAGGAATAGACTCATCAAGCACTGTTGCTATGCTTGAGAGAATGAAAGAAAAAGTAGAACAACAAGAAGCTCTTGCAGAATCATATTCCGATATAGCTTTTGAAAACAGAAGTCTTGACGAGGAAATTGATAGCGTACTTGATTCTTCAAATTCAGGTTCTAGTTCTGATGCTCTTGCTGCACTGAAAGCAAAATTATCTGGTAATGAAAAAAAAGCTATTGAATAAATATTAAGAAGAACTAAATTTAATAAAATAGACCTTGTAAAATTATAAATAATCAAGGTCTATATTTTTTTATGTGTTTTGTAAATCTGGTTTGATTTATTTGAATTTATATTTTAATTATTTAATGGTTCTGTTTCTGTCCATAGTTTTTCAAATTCTTTTATAAATGCTTTTGAGATTGTTTTACTGTCAGTAATAACAATATTTTCGTGGTTATATTTCTCAGCACTTCTTGTCCAGTTATAACTTCCAGTGATTGTAATTTTATTATCAATAACAGCAAATTTGTGGTGCATGTGTGCCGAAGTCAAATCTAAATGAACTGGTATTCCTCTCCTTGTTAGATAATCAATATCAGAACCTCTATCAAATCTTTTATCGTTATCGCTTATAATTCTAATATCTATTTTTCTGTTTTGAAGTTCTTTTATTGCATCAACAATGCGATTATCGCTTATAGTAAAAACACAAATTCTAACATTCTTCCTTGCTTTCAATAAAGTATCAGTTATTGCATTTAGGCAATCTGTTCCAGGACTAAAATAAATCTTTTCCATAAAATAAATTTATAATGTATATAAACTGTCGGCATGGATTTTAAAGCCATATAGACAGTAATTTATTTCTTTATCAATAGTTTTTTTGCTAATTTTACAAGCGCATTTAAGGTTGTGAAATATATAATATCTTTATTCAAATACATGTGTATTTGCAGTTGAAGAAAATTCTATCATTTTTCTGTATTCTTCTTCCGTCATATCATTGTAATAGAAATCAACGGGGTCAACAAATTCTCCATTTACTATTACTTCGTAATGTAGGTGTGGGTTTGTAGATAATCCTGTGCTTCCAACAAGTCCGATAACATCACCTCTTTTTACTTTTTCTCCAGATTTTACCAAGACTTTACTCATGTGTGCATAAAGAGTAACATATCCATATCCGTGATTAATCTTAACATGTTTTCCGTATCCTCTTGCATATTTTTCAGCATCAATTACAACTCCATCACCTGTTGTATATATTTTTGTTCCTCGTTTGGCTGTTAAATCTATTCCTGTATGCATCTTATAACACTTGTAAATAGGGTGTATTCTATAACCAAAGCCAGACCCGAAATGTTTTAATTTGTCAACAGCAATTGGTTGTATAGATGGAATACATGCAACCATTTTTTCTTTATCTTTTACTAAACCAGTTATTTCATTATAAGAACCAGACTGAACCAGCATTTTTTTTGAAAGGCGGTCTAATTTGCTTGAAACTTGAATAAGTAAGTCTGAATTTTTGTATTGTCTGAGGTATTGATATCTGTCAAAACCACCATAACCAGCTTGTCGTTCTGCTTTGGAGATTGGTTTTGCATTAAATATCATCCTATAAACATCATTATCTCTATTTTCTAATTTTTCTAATGATGAGGCTGTTTGTTTTATTTTTTTGTCTAATAATTCATATTTTAATTTTAATCGATTACTTTTATCAATAAGTTCTGTCTCTACTGGAATCTCTGTATAATAAGAAATTATTGAAAATAAAACTATTCCTAATATTAATGATAAAAGAAATTGAGGGAAATATACTTTATAAAATTTTCTTAGAAATTGTTTTTCAATTATTTCAAAACTCAAAGTTTTGTAGTTAAATTGATAATTCTTATCAGCCATAATAAAAAATTTTAATTAAATACTAAATTTTCAAAGACATACAGTTTCTAACACTGTATTTTTGTAAATACAAAAAACAAACCGCAAATTTAAAAACAAAATTTAATATAACAAGTTTTTTAAATTTTATTAACTATAGATAACAAGTAATTTGTTGCCAGATTTTTTTAAACATATTCCAATTAATAAGAACTTGTGTAGAGCTATCAATTATTTTCATTAAAATATTTTTTTATAAGTAAAAAAACAGTACTTTTGTTTTTTTTATATAAAAAATAAATTAAAATGAATACAAACAGAATATCAGTAAGATACGCAAAAGCACTTTTTGAATTGTCTCTTGAGAGCAATAAGGCAAATAAAGTTAATGAAGATGTAAAACTTTTTATTGAAACTTGTAATATTCCAGATTTTAAACTTGTTTTGGAAAATCCTGTAATTGCACCATCTAAGAAAATGAAGGTTTTTAAAGAAATTTTTAATGATAAAATAGATGTTTTATCAATGAGATTCCTTGAACTTCTGACAAAAAATAAAAGAGAATCTTACCTTAAAAATATTTCACGTAATTTTTTGCAAATTTATAGAAAACATTACGGAATAAAATCAATGAATTTAACTACAGCTTTTAGGATTAATCATAAATTGCAAAATCAAATTATTAAAATAATAGGTAAAAAATTTAATTCAAAAATAGAATTAAATAAAACAGTAGAACGTAATATAATTGGTGGTTTTGTATTAACTGTAGAAGGAAATCTATACGATGCGAGTATACTTGGCAAACTAAAAAAAATAGAATCCGAACTATTACAAATACCTGTAAGCAGTTTGAGTCAAAAATAATTAAAAACAAAATAATACGATGGCAGGAATAAATCCCTCAGAAGTTTCGGAAATTTTAAAGAGACAGCTAAAAGGAATTAACACGAAATCTGAATTCGAAGAGATAGGAACAGTTATTGAAGTCGGGGACGGAATAGCTCGTATATACGGTCTTAACGGAGTCAAAGCAAATGAAATGATAGAGTTTAAGAACGGTGTAAAAGGAATTGCGCTAAACCTTGAAGAAGATAATGTCGGGGCTGTATTATTAGGTCCATCAACAGGCATAAAAGAAGGAGATATTGTAAAACGTCTGAAGCTAATATCATCAATAAAAGTAGGAGAAGGAATGCTCGGAAGAGTAGTAAACACACTCGGAGAACCAATCGATGGAAAAGGGCCTCTGACTGGTATTTTGTATGATATGCCGCTTGAAAGAAAAGCACCAGGAGTTATATATAGACAACCAGTTAACGAACCACTACAAACAGGTATAAAAGCTATCGATGCAATGATACCAATAGGACGTGGACAAAGAGAACTTATCATCGGAGACAGACAGACTGGAAAAACAGCAATAGCAATAGATACAATAATAAATCAAAAAGAATTTTATGATAATGGTAAACCAGTATATTGTATATATGTGGCTATTGGTCAGAAAGGTTCAACGGTAGCAAATATTGCTAAAATACTGGAAAATAATGGAGCGTTTGTATATACTACTATTGTAACTGCAACGGCTGCCGACCCTGCTGCATTACAGTTTTATGCTCCTTACGCTGGGGCTGCGATAGGCGAATTTTTTAGAGACACGGGAAACCCAGCATTGATTATTTATGATGACCTCTCTAAACAGGCGGTATCTTATCGTGAAGTTTCGTTGCTACTAAGAAGACCACCGGGACGAGAAGCATATCCGGGCGATGTTTTTTATTTGCATTCTAGATTGTTAGAAAGAGCGGCAAAAATAATAGAAGAAGATAATGTTGCAAGAAAAATGAACGACATACCTGATTCTATAAAACACCTCGTAAAAGGAGGAGGTTCACTGACGGCATTGCCAATAATAGAGACACAAGAAGGAGACGTTTCGGCTTACATACCTACAAATGTAATATCAATTACAGACGGACAAATTTTTCTCGACTCTGATTTGTTTAACTCTGGAATACGTCCAGCTATTAATGTTGGAATTTCGGTGTCGCGAGTAGGAGGAAACGCACAAATAAAAGCAATGAAAAAAACAGCGGGAACTTTGAAAATTGACCAAGCACAGTATCGTGAATTAGAAGCATTTTCTAAATTCGGCTCTGACCTTGATGCAGCAACATTTGCTGTACTCGAAAAAGGACGAAGAAATGTGGAAATACTTAAACAAGACCAATTTACACCTTATAAGGTTGAAAATCAGGTTGCTATAATATTTGCTGGAACAAAAGGACTACTAAAAGATGTCCCATTAAATAAGGTAAAAGAATTTGAAAGAGAATATCTTGATTATTTGAATGCTAAACACCATAAGACTTTGGAAACACTAAAAATAGGTAAACTTACAGAAGATGTAAAAAAAACATTAGAAAAAGTTGCTATTGATATAGCATCGGGATATAAAATAAAACAATAAAAAACATCGGTTGTAATTATATTTTTTTGCGCTCGGCAGGTGCAGTAAAAACACCTGACAGGCGCAATTTTTTATGAATTTAAAATCGGTTTAAAAACTTCTTTTACGTCTTTATAAAATTTCGGAGCATCAAAATCTTTTCTTTTCCAAAGATATTTTTTTATACTTGCAAGATAAAGTTTTGCAATTATTTTTTTGGCTTCTTTATGTGTTGCATTACAAAATTTTTCATAATCTGGAACATTTACATACATATCAAACGAACCAGATTTCCAACGCCAAAATTTTCTATCGGGACGAAATGAATGAGTTGTCGGATCCATTGCCATAAATACAAGATTAATCCTTGACATTTTTTTTGTATAACTATTTATACTCAGAGATTTATTAATAATCTCAACAATATTTCGGTCTGTTTCAACTAATGTATCATCTACATTCCAATCACTCATACTTGATATTGGAAAAATATTTTTTTTATTCATAATTAATTATCTATTTTATTTCCTGGCGGTCTTATTAATTGTTTTTTACGTTTAACACATTCAGGCAAAAGAGGGTAATTATAAATCTTTTTCTTCTCTTCAATTAAAGATGCTTTTTCTGTTCCTCTAAATTCCACTTTATAACGCAAATCATCTGTGTTAAGTAGTTGTTTTTTATCATAATAATAAATCTGTCCTGGATAGCGTCCTAATTCACCTACACAGGTTTTTCCGTATTTCCAAACCTCACCGTTATTAAGCCAAATACTGTCATTTGCAATGATTTTTCCTCTGTATAAAATCGGATAATAACCC
>JAOZMB010000029.1 GCA_029934515.1 Bacteroidales bacterium | reverse complement strand
TTATTTTTTCGTTTCGTTTTTTCTCCTCTTCTATTCCTTTTTCTATTCCTTTTTCTATTCCTTTTTCCATTCCTTTTTCCATTCCTTTTTCCATTCCTTCTTCCATTCCTTTTTTTTCGCCGTCTATAAAACCGTATTTGTAAAATCCTTCCTCGTAACGCTTAATTCCTTCCAAAGTCTCTTTTGTGCTTTTTATGTACTTTAAATCTTTATTATCCATTGAAACAGTTGCCAATTTTTTTATCATTTCTGAAAAAATGGCATCTTTATTATACTACATAATTGGTATAAAACACTTAAGTAAATAATAGATTTAGAGTATGCCATTTTGTGTAAATTACATTTTTTTTGAATTTTATCAAAGTTAAATATCTATAAACCAATTATATTTTTTATATAATCTTTTGTTTTACCTATGATTTTAGCAATCTCATCAACTGTCTTTTTATCATTAAAATAATATCTGAAAACAGAAACTTGTAATTCAGCTTTCTTAATTATTTTTTCGTTTCGTTTTTTCTCCTCTTCTATTCCTTTTTCTATTCCTTTTTCCATTCCTTTTTCCATTCCTTCTTCCATTCCTTTTTTTTCGCCGTCTATAAAACCGTATTTGTAAAATCCTTCCTCGTAACGCTTAATTCCTTCCAAAGTCTCTTTTGTGCTTTTTATGTACTTTAAATCTTTATTATCCATTGAAACAGTTGCCAATTTTTTTATCATTTCTGAAAAAATGGCATCTTTATTATAAGCACTGAAATCTGAAACCTTATTAGAAAAATTTCTTGTTTTTTCGGCAAAATCGAACCAACGATTGTAGTTATTTAATAGATTCTCGTTTTTTTCTGGGTCTTCTTTTAAGAGCTTAATATTTTTGACTATTTGCTTCTGTAAAATAAAAATCAGTTTATTGGACTGCAAAAAATCAAGTTCTCGTTTTTTGCTGTCCAAAATTTTCAATAATTCATCTCTTTTATTTTTTAATTTAGCAAATTCTTCGCTGTCCCAGAGGTCTGAATTTCTTATAAAATCTGCTATTTTATCTGGAAACATCGAATAACTAATAAAATTATCTTCCATGCCAAGAGAATCATCGACAAGCCAAATAAGTGTAATAGAAGGAGTTAAACGTCTGTAATCAGTTATTGTCTTTTCTTTGCCTTTTCTTATCAAAATAGTCTTCTCTGGCATATTCTCTAATTGCAAACTAATATTCAAAGCATAATATAACAAAAACCGCTGAACAATATCTGCTTTGTACCATTGTTGCATTTCTATTATTACGTGTTTATTTTTATTTATTTGGCAACGATAATCAAATTTAACAACCTTAGACGAATCAGTAAGTTTATCACTCTCGCGTTCAAAAATATCAATATTTTGAATATCAATATCTAGAAAATCCTCAAGGAATTGCTTCGATATTATAGGCTCCTTGAAAACTTTTTTGAAAAATTTATCGTAGTTCAACGGAGCTAGATAACCGTAAACCATCTTTTCTTTTTCCATAAGTAGATGTGTTATTAATTATTAATTAAAAATTTTGTAACTATAAAATTTTACTTGTATAAACAAATAAGTAAATAAATAATAGGTTTAGTTAGTAAATTACGAATTACGAATTATGAATTATGAATTTGTTTACACCTGATAATAAGTATTTTACAAAAAACAAATCAGGAAGTTATTTTTTAACCATTAGTTAGTATTATTTTTTTAATGTTGTTTCCTGTTTTTCAGATTTTGGTTTGTCTCCAGATACTAATGTTTGTACCTTAAAATGTTTTTCTTTATTGTATGATTTTCCAATTTCATCTGAAATAAGTTTATCGTGCATAAAACCGTTTGCACCATAAGAAATATTATAAGCATTATATCCAAGAACCTGTAGATATGCAGCAATATAAGAGCCATGTTGTCCCGTAAAACAATAAATTGCAATAGGTTTATCTGCTGGTAAAGTTTTTAGATATGTGTTGCTTGTTAATGATTTTTTAGGTGTATATTGAACTGCTTCGGGTATATGTCCTTTTGCGTAGTTCTCTGGAGTCCAATAGTTTATAATATAATATTTGTTTGGTTCTTCGAATACTTTTTTTGCTTTTACTTTAAAATCATGTTTCTTTAATAGTTCGGCAACACGTACTTCAAGTATTTCGTATCCAGTTTTTTTACCGGTATTTATTTTTGGATAATTTCCTTTTTCAGCTTTTTTGTTTCCTTTTGTTTCTATCATGTTTGCGAACTCATTTGATATATTTTTCTGCCATTTTTTTTCTAATGTTTCTTTATCGCAAGCACTCATTCCCCACTTCATCGAGTATGTATTTGCATAACCAAGCAAACGAAACATCATAGTTGCATAAGAAGCCGTATGGTTTGAATAACAAACGAATACAATTTTTTCGTAATTAGCTGCAATTATTTTATTTTTCATATAATCCATCATATCATTCCAACCGATATTAACAGCTCCGTCTATATGTCCTTTTGTGTAATCTTTTGGTTTTCTTATATCTATGATATGAAACTTATTAATATTTGCAAAAACATCATCTGGCTCAATAATGAATGGCATTTCTTTGTTGTTCATATAATTTCCAGATTTTTCAAGAAAATCCAATAGAATTTCAGATTCATTAACATCTACAGTAATTGTATCTGAAATGTTTTCTTTATTGTTTTTGTCTTCTGTATTACAACTTGTCATTACAAAAAAAGTTGTTACAATTATCATCATCAATGGGAAGTACAATTTTTTCATTTATTTAAATTTTTTGTTTATAATTTATTTGTTTGACACTATTATTTAAAATCATTTTTAATTTTCTAACATCCACCTTCTTCTTCTTTTTTAATTTCTTTTTTAATTTTTATAGGTGCAGGATTTATATTTTCTGTATTTGATTTTTTTATTGTTGTAGTTTTTTCATTAACAATTTTAGCAAAATCATATCTTGCTTTTTCATCTTTATAATATCCATTCATTGGAGCATAATTATCGATTATATTTTTTTTGATATATTCGTAATCGCCCTGTAAAATTCTATTATTTTTGTATCCAATTTGTTTTAAAATCATATACGCATTAAAAGCAACAAATTCTTTGGAGGAATAAAAAATATTTATTTTTTTATCCTGATTAACAATATTCTCATATTCTTCTGATAACAATTTATTTATAGGTATATTTATTGCGTCAGGCAAACTATTTTTTACAAATTTATTTTCATGTCTCAAATCAACAAAACGATATAATGAGTCTTTCGTATAATATATGTGCATAAATTTTTCGGGACTTACTAAATCAGCTCTTTCTATAGATACTTCAAGAGTTTCTTCTGAACTTATTTTATATTTTTTAACTGGTTCTTCCATAAAAAGAAAACCAGTAAATATTATTACAACCAAAGAAATAGCAATAATTGAGAGTTTTTTTAAGTTTTTATTTTCCATGATATTTATTTTTTTGATATTGAAAATTAGAGATGAATATTTAATAAAAAAGTTATATTTTTAATTAAAAAAATTGTAATACTTAAATTTCACATATTAACAACCACCTTCGTCTTCATTTTTTTTGTTATTTTTATTAATAATAGGTGCTGGTTTATTTTTCACAGTTTCCGAATCATCTGAACTATATTTTGTATCTCCTCCTACAAAAAATAGTTTTGCTGCTTTTCGGAAGTTATATAAAGTTAATTCATTGTTATCAGCTTCATTTTTAGGTCTTTGTGGGTCTAAAATAGTTTCTTTCCATTTGTTTAAACCTCCTTCCATTATATAATTATTCTTATAATTTAAGCGTCTTGTAATCATCCATGCCTGATTTGAATAAGTATTTCCGTTTGAATAAAATATGTTTTTCTTTGTATCATTGTTAAGATAATCTTTCCATTTATATTCACCACTTTCTGTTTTATCCAGTATATTGTTTAATGGAATATTTATTGCTCCAGGCAAACTAAAATTTGCAAATTCTTCTGGTTGTCTTATATCAATCAATATAACATAATTATCATTATTTATAATCCTATCTGCAACATAATCTGTTGTTACAAAATGGTTTTTGTCTATTATTTCAAATAATAATTTTTCTGGTTCTAATTCTTTCGAGCTATCACGTTCAGGCAAAATCAACAATAATAATGCAAGTCCGATAAGTAAAATACTCATTAATATATATCTTTTTTTTATTGATTTTATGTTATCCATTTTATTATAATTTTTTAGATTTTATTATATTTATATAAATAAAGGTATGCAATATTTTGTCGCAAATTTATACAAAAGAAATTTATAACAAAAAGATTTTTTGGCATTTTTCATAAGCTATGTAAAGTGTCTTACAAATTTACGATAAAAATATATATCAATAATTTTTCGCAACAAAAATTGCAAAAAATTATTGATAATAAATATTTGATATTTTTAATATAATTTTATTTTTTTTTCCAAAAATCCAAGTTCAGATTTGATTCTATTTTTTCGATTTCATTTGTTGGCGAATCTGGGAAAAAATCTATTCCTATTTTTTTTTCAAGCTCGTCTATTGATATTGCATATTCAAAAAAACTTTTATTTAATTTCCTATTTAAGAAAATAAATGCTATTGCATTGTATCCATCTTTTTTGGAAATATCAAATACAATTTTGTAAAAATATTTTGGAATTCCTACTTTATGTTTTCCAATTCTTCGTGGACGTTTCCCAAAAACAGAACCTATAACTATATATAAACTATCATTTTCGTATGTCTGTTCTCTTACCCATTCTTCGAGTTTTTTCCATATACCTCGATTAAAATCTGGCTTTTGCGGAGATATATTAGACATATAAAAAGTCTCGTTCATTGCTGTTTCCGAAAAGTTCATATCGGCAGCTGGACAAAGATGACCTCTGTCGTATCCACTATTTGTATAATCAGATGTTATTGCATAATTATCCTCAAGATTAGGGTCTCTTACGAACCTATCAGTTCTTTCTGCTTTATTATCTTCTACCATTTTTTTTGTCAATAGATAAGTTACCCAGTTTGCCTGAAGATATTTTTTATTATAAGACAAATGATAAAATTTATGTTTAATAATCGTGTCTATAATATTTGGTTGTTTTGGGTATCCGTCCTCTATATCAGAAATGAAAAAATTGGAAGCTGGTTCAATATCTTCTTTCGGCTCGTTCTTTTCTATTTCAATATTATTGTCCAAAATAGAATTTTCTTTACTTGCTTCTGTTCCTCCTTCTGGCTCAACACAACTTACAATGTTCCCGAAAATTAAAAAAATAATGACAATTAACGCAATTACTCCATTAGATATGTTTACTTTTTTTGATATCATAGCATTTTGAATTAAAGTAAAAAAAAAATTATATGAATATAAATAATACTTGTTATTAAAAATTGTTTTTGTCTTCTTGTTTATCAAAAAATCTTTTTATATTTTCAGCCCCTTCTACGCCTCTAAATTTATATATTTTAAATTCGAGGTCTGATTCAAAACTCTCTTTTGCGGTCATTCCAGAACCATTTATTTGACTAAATTTAACTGGTTTATCTGAGTATATTTTTTCTTTTTTCTCATCTAAAAGTAAATATTCAGCCTGTAATTTATCGCCAGTACTATTTGTAAATTCTACATTTCCTTTAATCCTTGCAAGTTTATCTTTTTCATAATAAATAGCATAATCAGCTTTTAGTGTTGATTTAATAGAAAGATTTTCATCATAAGTTACCAACAAAATACCCTCTGGAAATTCCAAATAAGGCTCCTCTTTTTTTGAATATTTATAGACAAGCTGACCAGAAATTTTTACTTGTAATTTAGCATTTGTACTAAATGTTGTTTCAATTTTTTTGATTATAATATCTGGATATTCTTTTTTTTGAGTCAACGAGTTTATTTCTTCAAGTTTATTTGTACAAGAATTGAATACAATTATAGAAAATGTTATAATTAATAATAAAAATTTCATTGTTTTTTGTATATTATTTTTTCATTAATTTATCAATCTTTTGTATATTTCATCTTTCTAAAAATACGAACAGTAATACCAAATAATACAATAAAAAATATAGGCAAAATTGTATTGACTATTTGGATTAATAATCTGTTATCTTCTATTTCTTCTTTATTTAACAAGCGAAGTTTAAGTTCTCGCGAACGAATTGTCATCAATCTGCTGTCATTGCAAAGATAGTTTACAGCATTGATTATGAACTCTTTATTTCCATTAAAAGTGTGTCTTGTAAATTTATCAAAACCTATTGGATACGGCTCGCCTTTTGATGAAACTTCATTTTTTATGATATCACCATCGCCTACGACAATCATTTTTGATGGTTTTCCTATTTCCCGTATTTTTATATCTGGATATTCAGGAAAAAATTTTTTAAAGTTACGGTTGGCGAAAACAGATTTGAACCTGCCTTCAAGTAGAACTGCAATATTTTTTCTTCCAAATTTTAATTCTTCATCTGAGGGCATATTGTTTACCATATCAAGACTTATTATTACAGGTATTGTTTCAATTTTTGATAGTTTTGAACTTTGTAGCAATACAGTTTTTTTTATATCCGTGTCTTCGCCAACAGTATCAACAGTACATACAAATTCGGTTTTAACAAAATCCAAATATTTTGAAATAACATGATTATTATCAGTAACAATAACTGGAAAATAATACCACGGATATGGTTTTATTTGTCCTCGTCTGTCTGGCAGATTTATTGATGATGATTGTTTGTCCATCAGCAAATTATGATTTACTCTTGCCCCGTATTTAAACAACATATCGTTCAAATTAATATCCTGTCCAACAGCCATTGTTCTTGATTTCAAAAATAAACTATCCATATTTGTGTTTGTGCCTTCCACTAACCATAAAACATTTCCACCGTTCATTATATATTGGTCTATAACAAATTTATCCTGCTCTGTAAATGCTTTTCTTGGTTTTGCTATTATTATTGCTTTAAAATTGTCAAGCACACCTGGTCGAGCATTTATATTTCCTCTTTTAACATCATAGTATTCTCCTAACGACTTCTGAATATCAAATACATACAACTCAGATAATTCATTCTGACCTTCTATAAAAGCTATTTCTGGTTTGTTCTTTCTACTTAATTTTTTAATAGCATTTATAAATTCGTATTCCAAAGATTGAATGGAACTGTTGATAGTAAGTTCATTTTCGCTTGGAACACCGGGCAGGTTTTTCAATAAATTTATTCCTTTTTCTTTACCTTTATAATTTATTGTTGCTCCTGGAAAGACCATTTTTAATGATGTTTTTCCTTCGTTGTTTAACTCCTGCGTTTCTATTGGAAATATTCCTTTTTCAGAAAGTTGTTTGTAAAGTCCGAACCTTATTTCTTTGTCAGTACTTTCGGAAGGATTAACAAATTCATATTCAATATTATTTCCGCCGTAAACTTTGAATTCTTCTAATTCCTCCATTACAGCTTGTTGCATTTTCTTAAAACTAATTGGTAAATCTTTGCCATCGAGATAAACTTTTATATACACAATATCATCAAGTTCTTCGAGTATATCTTTTGTATAATCTGTCAGCGTGTATCTGCCTTCCGATGTTAAATCAAAACGAATAAATTTTAAAGTGGAAAAATATGCAATAAATATAACCAAAATTATACTTACTGTTAATTTTATTATTTTATTTTTTATAAATATCATAGAACAAATTTTGTTTATAAAAATATTGTAACACAACACAAAACAGAAATTACGAATTATAAATTATGAATTACGAATTTGTTTACAACATAGTAATAAATATTTTACAAAAAACAAATCTGAATTTTATTTTTTTTTATTTAAAATAAATTTAGTTAAAATTAAAAAAATAGCAGCACAGGCAATAAAATATTCAAGGTCACGAGTATCTATTACTCCTTTACTCATCGATTTATAATGTGCATTTATACCTATTTTTTCAATTATATAACCTTTTGTTCCCCATATTTCCAGTTCACTTATCGCTTCAAAACCCATATATATAAAAAATGAAATAATCATAGCGGTAAGGAAAGCAATAATTTGATTATCGGTAAACGATGATGCAAAAATTCCTATGGCAACGTAAACAGAAGCCAAAAAAAACAAACCTATAAAAGACCCCCAAAATGCTCCTGTATCAATATTCCATTGCGGTTGACCAAAATAACCTACCGTAAAAAAATAAATTAATGACGGTATCAACGAAAAAATAACAAGTGTAATTCCAGCAAAATATTTCGCAAGCACAATCTGATTTATAGTCAAAGGACGTGTAAATAATAATTCAATTGTTCCTGTGCTTCGTTCTTCGGAAAAAGAGTGCATTGTAACTGCTGGGACAAGAAACAAAAATACCCATGGTGCTATAAAAAATAGTGTGCCAAGCTCGGCATAACCACTGTCAATTACATTATATTCGCCGGGAAATATCCATAAAAAAAGACTGTTGGCAATTAAAAAAATTATAATTACAACATAGCCAGTCAGCGAACTAAAAAAACTTGCTATCTCTTTTTGAAAAATAATAAATCCTGGTTTGTCTTTTAATATTTTTGAAAAAATTTTTAATATTAAACTAAATATTATTTTAAAAATAAATTTCATAATTATAAAAATGAAGTTAATTATATGCCTAAACTTTATTCCTGCTTATTAGACCAAGTTTATAAAAATCGAATAAAAAAAGTTTTGGTTTTTTACTTTTTAAATTTCTTTCAATTAATTTTTTGCTAATAATAAAAACAATCTTTACCAAAGGTCTAAGAAAAGATATTTTTTTATACACTTTCAATAATTTAATATCTTTGTATAAATCTGGATAATTGTATTTTTCAGTAATATATTTAAGATTTTCTACACTTATTTTTGTTTTTTCAATAAAAATTTCGCTTGTTTCTATTCCGATATGAATAAGTGGGTTGTTAATATGATTTATTTTTATTCCGAGTTTTTTCAATTCATAACCAAACAGCGTGTCTTCGTGTCCGTATCGTGTAATTTTTTCATCGAATCTTATTTTATTTAATATTGATTTTGATATTAAAAAATTACCTGTCATAAAGGAACGATTAGGATATTTATTTCTTTCTATATACGAAGTCGATTCTCTGTGAGTTCCGTAATACCATCTTAAAAACTGTTCTTGATTTTCAGGTTTTTTATATTTATATATAGTTCCGCCACATACTACTGTTTCGTTTTTACATTGTTCAATATATTTTTTTACAAAAAATTTATCTGGCACTTCCGAGTCACAATCCGTGAACAACAAATAATTATATTTTGCTTTTTTTGCAAGATAATTACGAATTTTTGAGCGTCCTATGTTCGTTTGTAATTGAATGTATTGCACACCTGAAAAACTAATTAAATTTTTGTTCTGCAATTGATATTTTTTATCAGAGGCATCATCAACAAGTAAAATTTCGTAAGCAATATTTAAACTAAATGCTTGTAAATAAAGCTCTTGCACGTAATTTCTTACATCAAAATTATATATTGGAATTAGAATTGAAATCATAAATAAATAAATATGTGGCAAATTTAGAATTTTATAAAAAAAAAACAATACATTTGCATATTAAATTTAATTTTTTGTTTGAGTATAGAAAGTTTACTTATGTAAATAATTAATGATACAGTACCAAAGCGCAATATATAAATTCATTCTATTCACAAAAATATAAACTAAAAAATCTATAATAATGAAACGAATTATTACATTATTTCTTGTTACAATTTTATTTTTGTCGTTTATTTTTCTACAAACAAACGCACAAAATCCATTGTTGTCAATAACTTTTACAACTATTACTCCGGGCGGTTATTTTTCGCCGAATCATATTCTTGCAGTTTGGACAGAGACAGAGAGTGGAGATTTTGTTAAAACACATCTTGTATATGCAAATGCACGCAAGCAACATCTTTACACATGGAACACAGAGCCTGCAAACGGAAACGAAGTAGATGCAGTTACAGGAGCCACGCAAACATCGCATAGAACTTATACGGTAACTTGGGATTGTCGAGATTTAGACCAAAATATTATACCAGATGGAAATTATGTTTTGCATATCGAAATGGCTGATACGCATAGTCAGGGGCCACTTGCTGAAATTGATTTTACAATTACTGAAAATGTTTTTACATTAGAGCCTCCCGATGAAACAAATTTTACAGATATATCACTTGTTTATAATCCAGATATATCTTCAATCGAAAGTTTAAAAACTGAAAAAGAATTATTAAAAATATATCCAAACCCAGCAACAAATTTTGTTAATTTTGGTTTTACGCTTGATAAAGATGAGATTATTAATATTGAAATTTATGACGAAAAATTTGTTCTCTTGGATAAAATTGTTAGCAATAAATCTTTTTATAGAGGACAAAATATAGTAAGTTATAACATTAACAAAGAAATTTCTGATGGAACATATTTTGTTCTTTTTTCAACAAATAAACATATTTGGTTTGGAGAAAAATTAATAATTTCTAAGTAGTTTAAATATCATAAAATATAAATTTATAGAACAATAAATTTTTAATATCTTTGCAAAAAAAAATTAACTAAAAAAAATAGAATGGGACTTAAATGCGGTATAATAGGCTTAACAAATATTGGAAAGACAACTATTTTTAATTGTTTTTCAAATACAAAAGCAGAGGTTACAAATTTTAGTTTTAGTACTGGCAAATCTAATCTTGGGACTGTGAAAGTTCCAGATAATAGACTTTATGAGTTAGAGAAATGTCAGGCTACAAATAAAGTTATTCATACTGTTGTTGATATTGTTGATATTCCGGGATTGGCAAAAGGTGCAAGCGAAGGCGAAGGTATAGGGAACAAATTTCTTGGAGATTTGAGAAATACAGATGCAATAATACATGTTTTGAGGTGTTTTGATGACAAAAATTTGCTTCATATAGAGGGTTCGATAGACCCTGTTCGCGACATGGAACTTATTGAATTTGAACTACAAGTGAAAGATTTAGAATCAATAGAAAAAAAAATCGTAAGGCTTGAAAAGATTGCAAAATCTGGAGATAAAGATGCAAGAAAAGGAATTGCTGTTCTAAATATTTACAGAGAACATATAGAAAATTTTCAGTCGGCAAGAAGCGCTAATGTTAGCGAAGAGGACAGTGAATTTGTGAAAGATTTGGCACTCTTGACAATGAAACCAGTAATGTTTGTATGCAATGTTGACGAAGATGCTGCGACAAAAGGAAATAAATATACAGAAGCAGTAAAAGAAACTTTGAAAGGTACGGATACAGAAATGGTTATAATTGCGGCACAATTGGAATCCGAAATAGCGGAGCTTGAATTGTTAGAAGATAGGATAGAATTTCTTGAAGATGCTGGACTTAGCGAACCTGGAGTAGCCAAATTAATTCGTGCTGCATATAAATTATTAGACCTTAAAACATTTTTTACAGTAGGGCCAAAAGAAATAAGAGCATGGACAATAAAATCTGGAATGAAAGCACCAGAAGCTGCTGGCGTGATTCATAGCGATTTGCAAAGAGGTTTTATCAGAGCCGAAGTAATTAAATACGATGATTTTATTACACTCGGTTCTGAACATAAATGTAAAGAATCAGGTAAATTTCGTATCGAAGGTAAAAATTATACAGTAATCGATGGAGATTTGCTCAATATCAGATTTAATGTTTAAAACTTTATTCTAAAAATATTAAAAGTATAGAAAATCATTAATTTAATGGAGTTTTTCATAAACTCTGTTAAATATAATTTTCCAAAATTATGCTACACATCTGTTTTTAATAATCATCATCATCTGGAATAAGATAGTTCCCTGTTCCATCACTTTTTTGCCTATATTTTGAGCAGTCAAGCATGTCATCATCATAATTTTCTGGTTTCTCAAAAGAATTATCTGATATTCCAAGTTTTTTGTTTTTATAAACTTTTTGCATATATAATCCCCAAATTGGCAGCGCCATACTTGCACCCTGACCGTCTGCTGTGCTTGGAAATCTAATACTTCTTTCTTCGCCACCTACCCAAACACCAGTTAACAAGTTTGGAACATAACCAATAAACCAACCGTCTGAATTATCGTTTGTCGTTCCTGTTTTTCCAGCAATTTCATTTTTTAACTTATATCTGTATCTTAGTCTTGTGCCTGTACCTCTGTCCACAACTCCTCTCATTAATTGAATCATACTGTAAGCTGTGTTCTCACTCATTGCCTCAAATGTTTTAGGTGTAAATTTACTTATTATATTTCCGTTCTTGTCTTCTATTCTTGTTATATAAACTGGTTTGACATGTATTCCTTTGTTCGAAAAAGTATTATATGCAGCTACCATTTCTGATAATTTAATGTCGGCAGCTCCAACACACAAAGAATAAACAGGGTCAAGCGGACTTTTAATACCTAATCTTCTTGCCATTTCAACCATTACTTCGGGTCCGTATTTTTTCATTATCCATGCCGAAATTTGATTTAATGAATTTGCCAAACCATATTTTAATGTTACCATCTGTCCTCCTCTCCTACTTTTTGAATAAGCTGGTGTATATGGTCTTTTATGTTTTCCCATATCAAATGTAACACTTGAATTAGGCACTTTATAACACGGCGAAAGATTATCCTCCATCGCCACAGAATACAAAAAAGGTTTAAACGTAGAACCTACCTGTCTTCGCGATTGTGTAGCGTGGTCGAAACGAAAGTGTTTATAATCGATTCCTCCGACATAAGCTCTTACATATCCTGTTTGTGGTTCCATTGAAATAAGTCCAGTATGTAAAAAATATTTATAATATCTAATTGAGTCCCACGGAGTCATGATAGTGTCAATATCACCATTCCACGAAAAAACTCTCATTTGTGTTGGTTTATCAAATATTTTTCTTATTTGTGTTGAGTCTTTTTTTGCAATTCTAAGTAGTCTATATCTTTCGCTTCTTCTCATGGAAGAATAAAGTATTTTTTGAATTTGTTTGTCATTAAGTTTCCAACTAAACGGAGCTTTTTTTCTATTCTTTTGACGTTTATAAAACAAATCCTGAAGATATCCGCCAAGATGCTCAGTAACAGCTTCTTCTGCATACATTTGCATATCAGAATTGACTGTTGAATATATTTTTAAACCGTCTCTGTATAGATTGTAAGTTGTTCCGTCCGCTTTTTTATTTTTATTGCACCAACCATATAATGGATTGTCAGTCCACTCGGTTGAGTCTTCTAAATATTTTTTATATTCTTGTGATATTTTTTCTACATTTTTTGGTCGTTCAGGTTTGGTTTTAGTCATCAGCAATCTTAAAAATTCTCTAAAATATCTTCCTATTCCTTTTTTATGCGATTGTACACTATAATTAAGTTTAATTGGAATTTTTTTCAGCGAATCATAAAAAGTTTTTGGTTGTTGTTTGTAGCCGTGATAATCATTTAGTTTATTTTGATATTTTTCTATTTGTGTTAAAACAGTATTTCTTCGCCTAAACGAGTTCTCTTTATTAAGAGCTGGGCTGTATTTTGTTGGTGCTTTTAAGACACCTATTAATGTTGCAGCCTGTTCTAAGGTAAGCGAATCAGGAGTTGTATTGAAAAAAGTTTTTGCCGCAGAATTAATACCGAATGCCTGACTTCCGAAATCAACTGTGTTAAGATACATTGCAAGAATCTCTTCTTTGGTGTAATTTCGTTCTAATTTAACAGCAGTACTCCACTCTTTCAATTTTGTAATTACCATACCGATTTTACTCATTTTTTTTCTTGGGAACAAATTTTTTGCGAGTTGTTGACTAATTGTACTACCTCCACCTTTACGTTTGCCTGTTATTAATCCAACTATTACTCTTGCCATTGCTCTGCTGTCAATTCCTGAATGTTCATAAAATCTGACATCTTCGGTAGCAATTAAAGCATTAAGAACATTTGGCGAGACCTCTTTAAACTCAACAACTGTACGGTTTTCTTTAAAAAATTTACCGAGCAAAACACTATTAGATGAATATAACTCTGTTGCCAGATTTGTTTCAGGATTTTCTAGATGCTCAAAAGAAGGCATAAATCCAAAAACTTCAAGATTTATTAATAAAAATATTAAAAAAACTATAGACAGCGGCGATAAAATAGCTATCCATAAAATTTTGTATTTATTCTGTAAAATTTTTTCTCTCATAATTTTTAAAATTTAAAACACAAAATTACTAAACAATTTTACTTATACAAAATCAAAATAAAATATTTATTGTAAATCACACATTATCAGTTAATTAAATTTATTTCAATAAAAATAAAAATAAAAAAATTTTGATTTATGATTTTTTTTTTGATTTCTTTGCTGATATTTTAATATATCAAAATACAGTAATCAGATAATTACAACTTATGAGTAGTAATTTAATAATAGTAGAATCACCTGCAAAAGCAAAAACAATAGAAAAGTTTCTAGGCAAAGATTATAAAGTTAAGTCAAGTTTTGGACATATTAGAAACCTTGTTAAGAAAAATTTCGGAATAGATATAGACAATAATTACAAACCGAAATACGAAGTGTTGGCAGACAAAAGAGAAATAGTAGCAGAGTTGAGAGATGAAGTAAAGAACTCGACTTCTATTTTACTCGCATCTGATGAAGACCGTGAAGGAGAAGCAATTGCATGGCATTTATGGGAAGTTCTTAAATTAAATAAAAAAAATACAAAAAGAATTGTCTTTAATGAAATAACAAAACCAGCAATTAAAAAAGCCGTAGCAAACCCAAGAAATATTAATTTAGACCTTGTTAACTCGCAGCAAGCAAGAAGAGTTTTAGATAGACTTGTTGGGTTTAAATTATCAGCTGTGCTTTGGAAAAAAGTTAAGTCAAAACTATCAGCGGGACGAGTACAATCAGTAGCTGTAAAACTTCTCGTAGAACGAGAACGTGAAATTATTGACTTCAAACCAGTATCATCTTACAAAATTACTGCAATTTTTGAAGCTGTTGATATTAACGGAGATGTAAAAAAAATAGAAACAGAACTGTCAAAAAGATTTGACAACGAGCAGGAAGCTGTTGATTTTATTAATAAAACTGGAAAATCGTTACATACTGTAAAAAGTATTGTGAAAAAGCCAGCAAAAAAATCTCCTTCGCCACCGTTTACAACGTCTTCACTTCAACAAGAGGCAAGCAGGAAATTAAATTTTCCTGTTCTAAAAACAATGCGGGTTGCCCAAAAATTATATGAAGCAGGAAAAATAACATACATGAGAACAGACTCAGTAAACCTCTCTGAAACTTCACAAAAAAATATAAAAGAAGAAATTTTAAAAGAATTTGGAAACAAATATTATAAAAAAAGAAATTATAAAACAAAAGTCAAAGGAGCGCAAGAAGCACATGAAGCAATACGACCTACATATATAAAAAATAAATCTGCTGGCAAAGATAATGACGAACGCAGATTGTATGAATTGATAAGAAATAGAACTATTGCTTCGCAGATGAGTAATGCCGAGTTTGAAAGAACTGTTATAAAAATAAATATTAGTAATAATGAATTATATTATTCTGTTGTCGGCGAAGTTTTGATTTTCGATGGTTTCCTAAGAGTATATTCTTATGCAGGTGGAGAACGAAAAACAGTTTTTTTGCCAAAACTTAAAGTCGGACAAAAAGTTGATTTAGAACAGATAGATGCAATCGAAAAATTTACCAAACATCAGCCACGATATACAGAGGCAAGTTTGGTGCGCAAACTCGAAGAACTCGGAATTGGTCGTCCCTCAACTTATGCTCCTACAATTTCGACAATACAAAATAGAGGTTATGTAATAAAAGAAAATCGAGAAGGACAAGAACGAGAATATATACATATTAAATATAATAATGTAAAAATAAAAAAATATAAGAAAAAAGAAATTTTTGGAGCAGAGAAGTCTAAATTGTTCCCAACAGACGTAGCTATGGTTGTAACAGATTTTTTGTCTGATAACTTTAATAATATCATGAATTATAACTTTACGGCTGATGTCGAAAAAGAATTTGATGATATTGCAGACGGAAAATTAGTTTGGTATGAAATGATTGATAAATTTTATAAAGATTTTCATACAAAAGTTGAGGATACAATAAAAAATGCTGACAGAAATACAGGCGAAAGAATTCTTGGTAAAGATAGCAAAACAGGTAAACAGATAATGGTAAGAATAGGAAAGTATGGACCTATTGTTCAGCTTGGCGTTCCAGAGGATAAAGATAAACCTATATTTGCAAGTATTTCAAAGGAATATCATATAGAAACAATAAATCTTAAAGAGGCACTTGGTGTGTTGAACAATTCCAGCAATGGACGATTGCTTGGGAAAGACCCAAAAACAGGGAGAGAAATTTATGTAAGGTTTGCACGTTACGGGGCTGTTGTTCAAATTGGTAAAGCTGGCGACAAAGAAAAACCAAAATTCGCAAGCCTTCTGAAAGGAATGAAAATTGATAAAATAACACTCGAAGAAGCTCTGGAATTACTTAAACTTCCACGAGATGTTGGAATGTATGAATCAAAAAAAGTGGTCGTTGCAATAGGACGCTACGGACCTTATATAAGACATGATTCTAAATTTACTTCGCTAAAAAAAGAAGATAATCCATTAACTGTTAGTCTTGAAAGAGCAATTATATTGATTGAACAAAAAAGAGAAAAAGATAGAAAAAATATTATTAAAGAATTTAAAGAAGACGAAACAGTGAAAATAATAAAAGACCGTTGGGGCAGAACTTGTATTGTTCAAAATAAAAAATATTATAATATTAAAGATATTAAAAACCCTGAAAAACTAACATTAAAAAAATGTTTGGCGTTAATTGAAAAAATGTCAGGTGGAACGAATAATAAGAAACCAACGAGGAAAAAGAAAAAATAATTATTGTCAATGATTGTGATAATAATTATTATCACAATTTTATTTAGTAATAACAACGAATTTAAACAATTTTTTCTTATTTGTTTCGTATAATTATAACAGATGTAAAAATTCAAGAATTCAAAAAATCAAAATTATTATGCGAAAATTTTTTACTGTAATCTGTTTTTTGTTAATATTTGTTATTGTTTATCCACAACAAGACCCTGAATTTGCACATAACATGTACAACAGCATATACACGAACCCTGGTTCAGCTGGAATCGATGGACGAATATGTGCTAAGGTTATAAATAGACAACAATGGGTTGGTTTTGAAGGCGCACCTGTAACGACATTAGCCAGCGTAGATACCGATTTAAATTTTTTGGGTGTTTCAGGCGGAGTTGGTTTATCTATTACAGATGACCGTTTGGGCATGTTAAAAAGATTTAATGCTAAACTTGCTTTTTCATATCATATTGATTTCCTTGGAGGAAAACTTGGCATAGGAGTAGATGCTGGTATTATAAATAATGACCTCGAAGCTGGATGGAATCCACCAGAATCTTCTTCATCAGATGACCATTTGATACCAGATAATGCTGTTAGAAAAATTATTTTTGATGCCAGCATAGGTGCTTTCTATACATTTAACGAAAAAATTTATCTCGGTTTGTCCATCTCACATATTCTTCAGCCAAATATTGAATACCCAGATGTTACATCAGCATCATTTTTGAGACGACATTATTTTGCAACAGCTGGATATAGTTTCCGATTATTTGATTCTCCAATTGAATTACAACCATCAGTATTTGTGAAATCAGACGGGACAACAATAGATAATATTATAAATCTTACTAGTTTATACAATAAATTTTTTTTATTAGGCGTTTCTTATGGAAAGGAGGCTTTGTCACCAATGATTGGTGTTAATTTGAAGAATGGATTGCGAGTTAGTTATTCATATGAGTTATCTTTAAATAAGCTGATTTCACATAGTAAGGGAACACATGAAGTATTTGTTGGATATTGTTTTGATTTTTGGAGGATAGATACAAAATATAAATACAGATGTACACGTTACTTATAAAAGACAAATAAAATAAAAATAATTTTACAATTTAATGTATTATGAAAAAAACAAGCATCATAATTTTTGTCCTAGCTGTATTTATTTTAAGTAGTTGCAGTAAAACTGGTCCACAAGGTGATTTAGTAGGTGTTGGACACGGAGCTGATTGGTTTGAGCCAGACCCTTTCGGTATGGTCTTCATTCCACAGGGTAGTTATAATATGGGGCCGAATGACCAAGATGTTCCGTTTGCATATACAGCGCAATCAAAGACAGTATCTATTGACCCTTTCTGGATGGACGAAACAGAAATAACAAACAGTGAATACAAACAATTTGTTTTTTGGGTGAGAGATTCAATTGCAAGAAGATTACTTGTATCAGCAGAAATAGAAGGATACAAAAAAGATATTGACGAAGAAGTATATACAACTCTTTATCCAAGCTATGACCATGAAGACAATGATAAGTGTTTCTTGAACTGGGAAAAAGAAATTGAATGGAATAAAGCAGAAGAAGAATATCAAGGTGCATTAAGAGAGATGTTTTTAGAAGAACATGAGATGTATTACGAAATGAGAGAAATAGATACTCGTAAACTTATCTATGAATATAAATGGGTCGATCTAAGACAAGCTGCAAAAAAACAAAATAGATACAATTATAAAGAAGATTTTTCAGGAGGAGAATACAACGGAACTGTTACCAACAGCAAAGGAGAGATAAAAGATATTGAACATAGAGGTGATTTTGTTATGCACAAAAAAATAAATGTTTATCCAGATACACTTGTTTGGATGCAGGATTACACATATTCGTATAACGAACCACTTGCAAAGATGTATTTTTGGCATGTAGCTTATAACGATTACCCAGTAGTTGGAGTAAATTGGGTACAAACAAAAGCCTTTTGTATATGGCGAACTAAAATAATGAGAAACTATCAAAAAGCCATTGGCGAGCCTATATTTCAAGACTATAGACTACCAACAGAAGCCGAATGGGAATATGCAGCAAGAGGAGGATTACCACTTTCTTTGTATCCATGGGGAGGCCCGTACACAAGAAATGTTCAAGGTTGTTTTATAGCTAATTTTAAACCATTAAGAGGAAATTACGGTGATGACGGTGGCAACAGAACATTACAAGTTATGAGGTTTGCACCAAACGAATACGGTCTATATGATATGTCTGGTAATGTTGCCGAGTGGACTACTAATGCTTTCGATGAATCGGCTTATAGTTTTACGCATGATTTAAACCCTGATTATAGATATGATGCACGTATAGATGACCCACCAGCATTAAAAAGAAAAGTTATACGTGGCGGCTCATGGAAAGATGTGGCATATTATTTGCAAGTGGGAGTAAGAACATTTGAGTATCAGGATACATCAAAATGTTATATAGGTTTCAGATGTGTTCGTTCTTATTTAGGACAAGATGCAATAGAATGGAACTCAAATAACTAATTTAGAAGAAAAAATATATAAAATATATTAACAGCTTCTGCGCAGGCAGAAGTTTTTTTTATTTGAATAAAAACTGTAAAACAATGTTTTAAAACATATAAACATTATTTTTTAAAGTTTTTTTAAAGTTTTTTTGTTTTAAACAAAAATAGTTTTTAATTTTACATTATTATTTAATCAAAGGAATCTTTTTTTTTAATTTTTAAATATATTTATTATGGGTATTGCCGAAATAACACAAGGGCATAAGTGGAAAAATTTTATGAAGTATTTGTACGGTTGGGGAGCAGCAATTGTAATTGTAGGAGCGTTATTTAAGATAACTCACTGGCCAGGAGCAACAGCATTATTAACAATAGGTTTGTTAACTGAGGCAGTTATTTTCTTTTTCTCAGCATTCGAACCACTTCACGAAGAAATAGACTGGACATTAGCTTATCCTGAATTAGCAGGAATTGGAGATGATATTGATACAGATAAGCCACCAATAGGAACAGGAAGAAGAAGCGGAGGCGGCGGCGGAGGAGGACAGAATTTACCAGTTATTGAAAGCGCAAGCTTGGAAGGTATAAATAAACTTGGTAAAATGATAGATGAAGCTGGAGATAAAAATCTCTTTGAAAAATTTGGAAAAGGAATTGAAAATCTTAATGGTAAAGTTTCTCAACTATCAGATATCTCTGATGCTACACTTGCAACAAACGAATATTCTGATAGTATGAAATCTGCATCAAAAACAGTAAATTCATTTAATGATTCTTATAAATTATCAGCCGAGAACGTAAATAACTCTGTAAATGATTTAGCTGATTCTTATAAACAAACAGCTGAAACTGTTAATTATTCTACAAATGAACTGACTGATTCGTTCTCAAAAGTTTCTCAAATAATCTCTGCATCAGGTAATAATTTTACGGACGCATACAAACAACTAACAGATTCAATGCAGCTTGATTTTTCATCGCTACAAGACGGAAACTCAGAATACAACGAGCATATCGGTAATTTGAATAAAAATCTTACTGCACTGAACGCTATCTTTGAATTACAACTTAATGAAGCAGACCTTGACAAAATGATGTCTGATTTACAAGGTTCAGTAGAACACTCAGCTAAATATAACGAAGAGGTTACTAAATTAGGAAAAAGGCTCGAAGCACTTAATACAGTTTACGGAAATATGCTATCGGCAATGAATGTAAATATTGATTAATCTGTTGTATTATAATCAATATTAATTAACTAATTTAAATAACCATTAAAAAATAAATAAATTATGAGTCACGGAAAAGCATCTCCAAGGCAGAAGATGATTAACATGATGTATCTCGTGTTAACAGCTTTGCTAGCGTTAAATGTTTCGGCGGAGATCTTAAATGCTTTTATATTAATTGATGACAGCCTTGTCAAGACAACAAAAAATCTTGAAACTAAGAACAATGCTGTATATGATAAATTTGAAGTATTTATGCAAGATCCAGCTAGCGCTGCAAAAGCTAAAGAATGGAAAGAAAGAGCAGATAAAGTTAAAGTAACAACAGATGAACTGCTGAAGTTTATAAAAGATAAAAAATTGGAAATTGTTCTAGCAGCTGAGAGCGTTACTAAACCATACGAAGAAAATGGTGTAGCAGGAATCCAGAAGAAAGATGATAATAATACGCCAGCTGAAATAATGATATTAAAAGGAGGAGGAAAAGAATTTAAAGATAAGATAAATAAACATAAGGCAGACCTTACTAAATTAATTCAAGAAGCAATTAAAGGTAAAAAAGCTGAAATTGTTCAAAATGGTGAAAGTATAATAAAAACATTAGATGCAATCTTCGATACAAAAGATATTGTAGGGAATGGTGGACAAGTTATACCTTGGGAATCTGCAAATTTCGAACACATGCCATTGGCTGCTGTTATTACAATATTTGATAAATTCGCAACTGATATAAGAAATGTAGAATCTGATGTAATAAATTTTTGTATAGCACAAGTAGATGCAGGAACATGGAAGTTTAATAAAATTGAAGCAATTGTAAACTCACCAACAAATTACGTAATGGTAGGTGGAGAATACAAAGCTGAAGTTTTTATTGCCGCATCGGATAGTACACAGGCACCAAGCATATTGGTAGGTGGAAGAAGGATTAAAGTAGAAAACGGTAAAGGTATGTATTCAGGTGGAACAGGTTCACCCGGAGAAAAAAGCTGGGGAGGAGTTATTAGACTACAATCGCCTGTTACAGGAGATACAGTTGAATATGCTTTTAAATCGCAATACCAAGTGGTCGTTCCGGGTATAAGTGTTTCGCCTACAAAAATGAATGTTTTTTATGCAGGTGTGGACAATCCAGTTGATGTAACAGCATCAGGTGTGCCAGCAGAACTTATTAAAGTAAGTATGAGCGGAGGAGGAAGTATTATAAAAAGTGGTAACGGATATATTGTAAGAGTGAAAAAATCTGGAGGAACAGTTAAAGTTAATGTAACTGCTGATGGAAAAAATCTCGGAACAAAAGTGTTTAGATGTAAGAGAGTTCCAGATCCTGTTGCAACTATTGGTGGGCAGAGCGAAGGAGCAATGAATAGATCTAAGATAACTTCATACGGAAGTATTAGAGCAACAATGAAAGATTTTGATTTTGACCTTAAATTTAATATTACAGGTTATACAATACTAATTACTGTTGGAGGATTTGATGAAATGGTTAAGGTAAAAGGAAGTAAATTTACACCACAAGTAAAGCAATTAATCAAAAAAGCTAAGAAAAATTCAAGAATTATATTTGAAGGTATTAAAGCAAAAGGTCCAGATGGGACAACTAGGAAACTTAATAATATTGTTCTAAAAGCACAGTAATATCAATAACAAAAAAATAGCAGATTATAAGTATAATATCTAGTATCTGTGATTTTTTACTATTATATATTCCATTTCTTTTTAAGAAATGGAATATTTTTATTTATAGATTTCTAAACAAGTTCTTTAACTAAATCAGCAGCTTCTTGCAATGTTATTGCTGAATGAACTTTTAAACCAGATTCATCGATTATTTTGGCTCCTTCGGCTGCATTTGTTCCTTGTAGTCTTACAATAATAGGAATTTTAATGTTTCCGATTGATTTATAAGCATCAACAATTCCCTGAGCCACACGGTCGCAACGAACAATACCGCCAAAAATATTCAATAGTATAGCTTTAACATTTGGTTCTTTTAGTATAATTCTGAAACCAGCCTCAACAGTTTCGGCATTTGCAGTACCACCTACATCAAGAAAATTAGCTGGCGAACCACCAGACTGTTTTATGATGTCCATAGTTGCCATTGCAAGTCCAGCTCCATTTACCATACAACCTACATCACCATCTAATTTGATAAAGTTAAGATTATATTTTCCAGCCTCGACCTCAGCAGGGTCTTCTTCTTCCAAATCACGCATCTCAACATAATTTTTATGTCTATAAAGTGCGTTATCATCTAATTTAACCTTTGAATCGACAGCAAGTATTTTGTTATCTGATGTTTTTAGAACAGGATTTATTTCAAATAAAGCTGCATCAATTTTTTCGTATGCTGTGTACAACGACCATACAAATTTTGTCATTTCTTTAAATGCTTTACCTTGTAAACCAAGATTAAATGCTATTCGTCTTGTTTGAAATGGAAGTAATCCAGATTTAGGGTCTATCTCTTCTTTATAAATCAGATGAGGCGTTTTTTCGGCTACAGCTTCAATATCCATTCCCCCTTCTGGTGAATACATTATCGTGTTCCTCCCTGTTGCTCTGTTTAGTAACACACTCATATAATATTCGCTTGTTTCTGATTCGCCTGGATAATAGACATCTTGAGCAACAAGAACTTTGTTCACTTTCTTACCCTCAGCTCCTGTTTGATGTGTAACAAGCTGCATACCGATTATTTTTTCTGAAACAGATTTCACATCTTTAAGAGATTTTACCAACTTTACTCCTCCGCCTTTTCCACGTCCACCTGCATGAATCTGTGCCTTTATTACCCACCATTTAGTGCCTGTTTTTTTGTTAAGTTTTTTTGCAGCATCAACAGCTTTGCTTGCGGTATTGACTACTATGCCTTCTTGTATTCTTACGCCAAAACTCTTCAAAATTTCTTTACCCTGATATTCGTGTAAATTCATTATTATTATTTTGAATTATAATTTATTTTAATTTATATCAATATCTTCTCCAAATATAAAATAAATTTGGATTAAAAAAACAAAGGTTAATTGTCTAATTATTATAAGAATAATAACCTTTCAAAATAGATTTAACAGTTCATGCTAAAACTATCGTGGCAAAGTTAAATATTTTAATGAAATACACAAATGTATTTACAGATAATTTAGCTCAAATACATCAAAATATTTAAGTGCTGAAAATCAAGGAATTACTATTTTAAAAACATAACATATCATATAACTAAAAACTAAAAATTTGATAATCAAGTTTGATTTATATCCTTGCAACAATATCCGTGAAATATCCGTATAATCCGTGTTCCTCAGCGTTCCTATTTATCGGAATAATAGAAACACTGATTATACTGATTAAACACTGATTTTTTTAGGGCAAACGCATCAAAATATTACAATTAATTATTACATAAAAAAAGCGTAGTGAACCGAAAAAAGTTGAGCTCAATTTTGAATAAAATTTATTTTTAATTGTATAACTTACAAAAAAAATTCCAGATAACAATACCAGCACAAACTGAAATATTTAAAGAATGTTTTGTTCCAGATTGTGGAATTTCTATACAATCATCTGATAAATTGATAATTTGTTGATGAACACCTTTTACTTCATTTCCAAAAATAAGAGCATATTTTTGTTGAGATAAAATTTTGTAATCATCTAACATAATACCTGATTCTGTTTGTTCTATTGAAATAATTCGATAATTTTCATTTTTTAATTTTTTTATTGCACATTCTGTGTTCTCGAAGTAACTCCAATTAACTGATTTTGTTGAACCGAGTGCTGTTTTTCTAATATCATTATGTGGAGGAACAGCAGTTATTCCACACAAAAAAATACATTCAATAGAAAAAGCATCAGAAGTTCTAAAAATAGAACCTATATTATTTAGACTACGAACATTATCAAGGACAATAACTATAGGTATTTTATCTGAACTTTTAAATTCTTCAATAGTTTTTCTATTTAATTCTTTGTTTTTTAATTTTCGCATTTTATAATTGTTAATTAATATCTCCGCAAAAAGAGAAAATTGATAAAAAAATTGATTGAAAGAATAAACAATTTTAAGTTAAAACAAAACAAAAAGTAATAAAAATTATTTTAGCAATATAAAAGTTTGTAATTTTGTTATTTTGAATTAATAATTATTAAATAGAAAAATTATGAAAAAAAAGACATTAAAAATAATATTCAAAATTTTGGGTGCAATATTTCTTATTTTAATTGTTGGGATCATTCTTATTCCAATAATTTTTAAGGGAAAAATTATTAAAATTGCACAAGAAGAGGCGAATAAAAATTTAAATGCAGTAATTAAATTCGAGGACGTAAATTTATCTTTAATAAGAAGTTTTCCAGACCTCAGTGTTGAGCTTAAAGAGTTGAGTATAGTGGGAATAGATACATTTGAGAAAGATACTTTTGTTGCTTTTAAAAGTTTTTATGCGGGTTTGAATTTGATGAGTGTAATCTCTGGTGATGAAATTAAAGTTAATGCAATAATTCTTGATAATCCAAATATTAATGCAAAAGTACTCAGCGATGGAACAGCAAACTGGGATATTGCACCAACGGATACTTCGGCAACAAACGAGACGGATACAATACCTGATGAGGACGAGGGAGGCGAGTCTAAATTTAAAATTAATTTGAAAAAATTTGAAATTAAAAATGCAAATATAATTTATGACGATAAAAGTTCAAATATATATTCAAAAATATCAAATTTTAATTTTGTTTTGAAAGGAGATATGAGTCAAGATTTTACAAATTTGAATATAAAACTCGGAATAGATTCACTTACAGCAGCATCGGGAGGAATAAAATATCTGAACAAAACAAAAATAGGATTTACTTCGGATATAGCGGCAGATTTAAAAAATCTATCTTTTGAATTTAAAGAAAACAGATTTAAATTAAACGAAATAGTTCTTGATTTTGATGGAAAAGTTGCGATGCCAGATACAAATATAGTGTGCGATATAACTTTTAAAACATCAAAAACTAATTTCAAAAGTGTTTTATCATTAATTCCAGTTGTATATATGAACGATTTTAAGGGTGTTAAAACGGCTGGAGTATTTAAAATAAATGGTTATGCAAAAGGAACTTATAATGCCAGAAATATGCCCGCTTTCGGAATAAATTTACTTGTTGATAATGCACGGTTTCAGTATCCAGATTTGCCAAAATCTGTTGAAAATATAACAATAAAACTTAAAGTAGATGCAAAAGAAGGAACTGGCAATAACATGATAATTGACCTTAAAAAAGCACACATAGAAATTGGAAACAATCCATTCGATGCCAAATTACTTGCAAAAATGACAGCAGTAGATATAGCCTTAGATGGCGAAGTAAAAGGAAAAATTGATTTGAACTCTATGAAAGATGTTTTGCCGATAGAAGATATGAAATTGAACGGAGTTATAACAGCCGATTTGAATTTTAAAGGTAATATGTCGGATATTGAAAACGAAGAATACGAAAAATTTAAAGCCGTAGGAAGTCTTGGAATAGAAAAATTTGAAATGAAAAGCGAAGATATGCCTATTGTAAAAATATCAAAAGCATTTATGAACTTCTCTCCTCAATTTGTTGATATTAAGCAATTTGATGCCAAGGCTGGCAAAAGCGACTTCCACCTTAATGGAAGAGTTGATAATATTCTTTCTTATGTTTTTAAAGATGAATTACTCAGCGGAACGTTCAATTTTACGTCTGATTATCTTAATGTTAACGAATTTATGGTTTCTTCTGATGAAGGAGGAACAGCTCCCGAACAGGAAGAAAATACTGCCGATAGCACTCAAACAGCATCTGATGGAGTTCTTAAAATTCCTGAAAATCTTAATTTTACATTAAATTCAAAATTGAAAAAAATTATTTATGATGAAATAGAAATATCAAACACAGAAGGCAAAATTGTTGTCAATGGTGGCAAACTTCTACTGGATAAACTTAAAATGGAACTTCTCGAAGGTTCTATGTTTATGTCTGGAAGTTACGATTCAAAAAATATCGAAAAACCAATTGCCGATTTTAATTTTAATATTTCTGGATTTGATATTCGTAAGACCTATGACTCTTTTTTGACGGTAAAAGAAATAGCACCTATAACAAAAAATTGTGTAGGAAAAATATCTGCTTCACTTTCTCTAAACACAGTGCTTGACAAAGAGATGTCGCCTGTTTACAATACATTGAACAGCAAGGGTAGTTTTTCGTCGGCAAACATAGGAATTAATGATAATAATATTTTTAATCAACTTTCTGATATAACAAAACTTGAAGAATTTCGTAATCCAAAATTAAAAAATATACACGTTGCCTACAAAATAAAGAACGGAAATTTAACTATTGAGCCAACATCATTCAAAATCGGAGGTGGAACAGTAAGTTTTGCTGGAACTCAAAGTCTTGATAAAAGTATTGATTTTGATTTAGGAATGCAGCTTCCACAAAGTGCAGCAAAACAGGTTTTATCGAAATTGCCAATAGATGGTTTACCAGATAAAATTGATGTAACAGCAAAAATAGGCGGTACTGTAACAGACCCGAAAATTACAAAATTTGAAAGTAATTTGACCAACAGCATAAAAGACCGTGTAAAAGAAGAGATAAAGAAGGTTAAAGAAGATGTAAAAGAGGAAGCTCGAAAAATTCTTGCTGATGCCCAAAAACATGCTGATAGAGTAATTGCGGAAGCAAAAACAGTATCTAAAAATATCAAAAAGGAAGCCGACAAAGCTGGTAAAAAAGTAATCAACGAATCGAAGAAACAAGGAAAAGAACTTATAAAAAAGGCTGGAAATAATATCATAAAACGAAAAATAGCAGAAGAAACTTCCAAAAAACTCGAAAAAGAAGCGAGAAAAAAAGCCAAACAATTAAACCAAAAAGCAGATAAAGAATCAAAAAAAATAATCAAAAAAGCAGAAAATGAAAGTAAAAAAATAATGGATGATGCAAAAAAAAGAGTTGAAAAATTGTAAATAAAAAGTATCAAATCATTTAGAAAATCTTATAAACTGTCGGTGTAGTTTTAAACCACACCGACAGAAATTTGTAATTTTATTATGTTTGTTTTATTTTTTTTTTTCTATATTTTTTGATTCTGATTCTGATTGTTGAAAAATTTTATCTTCTGTAACTGCTATTCCCGATATTCCTCCTTTATCATCTTTTATTATAATAAAATTTCTTTGTAATTTAAAATCAGTATCTTTGGTATCAACAATATATGAAAAATTTGTTTTACTATTTATACATTTGTTCATATAAGTTTTTTCCTGCTTTGTCAATAAATCATTTATATAATTACCTTTATTGTTTTCCATAAGTATGTCTATCGAATAGCCGTAAAATTTTTCAAAAGTTTTGTTCATCCATTTTATCTCTCCATTTTTTGATAGTATTACAACAGTACTTTTTATATTATTCAGGATCAGCGATAATTGAGCTAATTGTGTTTGGCGGAGTTTAATTTCTCTATTTTGAATTTTTATTATTTCGTTTACATGTTTACTTTTGCTTACAAATAAGTATATTACAAATATCAAAAGAATTAACAAAACACCCAAACATGCAGATATAATATTCCTATAAATTTTTTGTTCTTTTGTCTCGTTTTGTGCTTTAGTTAATTCATAATCAGAACCATTTTTTCCTTTTAAATATTTTGTTTCATAGGCTTCATAAGCATCAATAGTTGGACGAGTATCTTTTTGTCCAAAACATTCAATAGGAAACATGAATATAAATATAACGGAGATAATAATTAATATTTTTTCTTTCATAAAAATAAAATTAGAGTTTTTAGGTTTTAGTTTATTTGAGTTGCTTTTTCATTATTAATAAAACTATTTAATTATTTAATTATTTGAATTATAATTTTTCAATCTCTTCTTTTGACAATTTTGTTTCATCATGTATCTCCTGTATAGTTTTTCCACTTATTTTTAGAATTTTTGCAAATTGAAGAATAATTTTTTCCTTTTCACTTAGTGCTTTATCTTTTTCCTTACTTACTTTAAGTTCTTTTTGCAATTCCTCTGTTGTATTTTGCAATTCCTCTGTTGTATTTTCTAACTTTTCTGTTGTCATTTGCAACTTTTGTTCTGTTTGTTTTTTGTTCATTAACAACCAGCTTATTTTGTTATCTCTTCGTAATAGTGGCTTTAGATAGTGGTCTTCAGCTTTCATTTGTTTTTCCAAGTCGGGATTATCAATATCAGCTGATTGTAATCGTTTGACTATTATATCCAAAAAATCTGGAATAGGTTTACTAATTCGTAAACGATATTGGTTATTTGGTTCTTTTGCATTTTGGTCAAAAAGTTTTAAAAAAGCATATAATCTACTTTTATAAACATCATCTTTGATAGCAGACTCATCTATTTTTGATAAATATGGCAACTGAACTACATAAAGTTCGTAACTAAGATTGTCTATAAATTCGTTTCTTGTATTTAAATCTTTGCCTGTAAATATGCCAGTTTTTATTTGACTTGTCTTTATCATCAAATCGCTAATTTCATATTCTATCTTGAAATTTAAAATGAAAATTGGTATTAAACGATAAGGTAATTCAATCTCTACAGATTGCTTCGTATCAGGGTCTATTCCAACTACTTTTTTTCGCTTTTGGAAATTATCTGCAATATATTGCTTAAACCTAAAAATATCAGTCTCAACAGCAACCTTCTGCAACTCTATTATTACAAACTCGTCTTCATCGTTTTCCTTCTCTATTATTGCTGCAAAATCAAGATGAAAAAGTTTAATGTCTTTTCCCGTTACAGGGTCTTTTATTGTTATCTTATCTATTTTTTTCTTCTTCTCTTCTTTTGATAAACTGACATCCAAAAGTATTTTTTCTTTTACTTTTTTAAAGCGTTTCTTTTTCAAACGCTCAATTTGTTCGATATTCTCTTCTTTGGTCTTTCTCTTTGCCTGTGTTAATGGTTGAAAATCAAGCTTCTTTATTTTTTCGCCTATCAGTATTGAGAGAATTATTAAGGCACTGTCATAATCCTGCATTAAATACCTGAAAACAACATCATAAATTAGATTGGGAATTCGGATAAAATTATTTTTCATTTTTAAAATTTTTAGATTAGTGAATAATTAACATTTTTACAAATATAGTTTAAGTTAAAAAAAAATATAACTTATTTTAATAAGTAATGGTTAAAAAATAACTTCCTGATTTGTTTTTTGTAAAATACTTATT
>JAOZMB010000028.1:23360-30020 GCA_029934515.1 Bacteroidales bacterium | reverse complement strand
AAGAAGATGAAAGGAAGATGAAAGAAGATGAAAGAAAAATGAAAGAAAAGGATAGAAAAATAGAACAGTTAGAACAGCAACAGCGAGAGCAACAACAACAGCATGAGCTGATAAAGAAATTACAGAAACAAATCAAAGATTTTAAATTGTGGAATAAGTAAAATAAATTAACTATAAAAATATGACCAGACAAGAAATTATTAATAAAATTAATGAATTTTTTATTGAAGAAATTGAAATCGATGAAGATGATATTAAACCAGAGGCAAGTCTAACAAAAGACCTTGGAATTGACAGCCTTGATTTTATTGATATTGTGGTAATTGTAGAAAAAACTTTTGGGTTTAAAATTAAAGGAGAAGAGATGGCAGAAATTAAAACTCTAAATAATTTTTATGATTATGTAGAAACAAAATTAACAGATGAAAAAACAGAAATTTCATAATTGGGAAGGAAAAACTAAGGGCAGTTTATTCGGACACAAGTTTTTTGTATTTACAATAAAAATTTGGGGACTCGGAACAGCTTATTTTGTTTTATTATTTGTATCATTATGGTTTGTAATATTTTCGAGAAAAGGCGCAAAAGCTCAATTTTATTTTTTTAGGAAACGCCTGAGATACAGTTTTTTTATGTCTATAATTTCTGTTTTTAGAAATCATTATGTCTTCGGACAAATTTTGATTGATAAAATAGCAATACTCTCTGGATTACATGAAAAATTTACTGTAAAACATACCAACTCACAAGTTATTGAACTTATGATAAAAAATAAAACTGGTGGTATATTGATAAATGCACACGCTGGAAGTTGGGAAGCAGCGGGACAATTGCTCGAAAGATACAAGGGGGAAATTTATGTTTTAATGCTTGACAACGAACATAAGAAAATTAAAAAATATTTGTCAGATGTTACAGGCAAGCAAAAAATCGAAATTATTACAATAAAAGATGACGGCACACATATTATAAAAATTAAAAATGTACTCGAAAAAAAAGGTATATTAGCAATGCACGGCGATAGGTTTATTGATGGAGCATCAACAATCGAACACGAGTTCTTTGGCAAAAAAGCTAAATTCCCTTCTGGACCATTCCATCTTGCAGCAAAATATGGTGTACCGTTTTCATTTGCCTCAGCTTTTAGAGAACCAGGAAAACATTATCACTTCTACGCAAGCAAAGCAGTTTATATAAAATATCCAAATAGTATTAAAAAAAGAAAAATAGAAATTCAAAAAAAATCAAAATTATATATTAATGAACTAGAAAAAATGATTAGAAAATATCCATTTCAATGGTTTAATTATTATAAATTCTGGGAATAATAATTAAATTAATATAAAAAAAATATCGGTCAATTTTTAAGTTCATATTTTTCTATTAATTCCAAAGTATCTGGGTTCAGAACTTTCACAGAAACTTTTTTACCGTTTACATAAATCAAAACTAATGCGTTTTGTGTAGAGAATCCACTAACTGCATCTGTCCAAGGAGTGTTTTTATCTTGTGCATAATACGGCGCTCCTGCGGCACCATTATTAATTTGCCAAATTGTTCTATTTCGTTTTAATTTTTTTAATTTACAGTTTTTCAAATATATATTAACATCTGGTGAAATTTTTACTTTATTGTAATTATGTTCATCACCTGTTAATATAGCAACAACTTTTGTACTTTTATTTATCAAAATATCAAGATATTCATCACGTCTTTCAATTATTCCTTTTCTCACTTTTGTCCCTGCAATAATTGGTCTATATTTATTATTTCCATCGTACCACATGTCGTCACCAACATGTCCTCCGTTTGGAAATGCAGGCGTATGTTGTGTTACAAAAATATGGTCTATATTTTTATTTTTTTCAAATTTAATTATAACTTTCTCCAACCATTTCAATTGATTATCCATAATATATCCATGCAAATTTCCTTCGCCAAGCTCATTGTATTTAAGAGAAGGAGCATAGAAATAATTAGAATTTAAAACAATAACTGCTACATTATCATAAGTATAGTGAAATACTGTTTCGCTGTATGGTGGGAAATTGGTTTCATATTTATTGGGGTCGTAATATGCTCCGTCTTCACTTTTTAGCCCATTTGTTGGGTTTACAAAATTTTCAGCAAATACCGCCGAAGAAGAATGTGTCTCAAAAGGAAATCCACATACTGATGTTTTTCTTTTACCTGCTTTATCATAAAAAACTTTTCCTATGAACTCATGGTTTCCAATTGTTGGTATTACAGGAAAATAATGAGCATAAGGTTCAATTGCTCGTCTCCAATTTGCATATTGAAGATTTATCTCTCCTTTGTCAATAGAATAACCATTAATTAAATCGCCTGTAAACTGCATAAATGCGACTTTATTCATTGTAGCAAGTGCAGTAATTTTTTTCATAATGTACATATTTGTTCCGTGTAAGTTACGTTCACCGCCACCTTGTCCGTTACGCGAATCGCTTGCATAAGCAAATACAAAAGGTTTACGACTTCCCGAAATAGGGGCTGTTTTGAATGAATATGACTGCGAAAAATCATCACAAAAAACTGTATAATTGTACTTTGTATCTGGCGACAATCCAGTAATTTCAAAATAATGATACTTACAAGCTTTATCATCAAAGAACTCTTTATCAGCAACTTCTATTTTAGAAACAACAGCTTTGTTAGTAAAAAACCATAACGTTACACTATTTTCTTTTAATATATTTACAAAAGGGCCTTCTGTAATTGTTGGCGCTATTGTAAATTTTTCATTATTATATTTAAAAGAAATTATTCCGTCATACAGCAACAAACCTTTATCATTTTCTACTCTATATCCCAGTGTACCTTTTTTATTTTTCTCCCACGCAATCATATCGTGATTACCTTTCGTAGCCAAGATATTTATTTTTGCTTTTCCTTTTTTAATAGTTGTTGTCTTCTTAAAATATACAGGCGTTGGATGTTTTGAATCTTTATAATCAATAAAACCGAAGTATAATTTTCCTGATAAATATTTATAATTAAAATCAAATTTAATACCACTATTATAAGCCTTTGGATTTCCCTTTAAATTAATAAGATTAACCCAACTTTTGTATTCTTTATCTGTATAAATATTTCCCAAACTGTCTTTTATATAATATCTTCCTTTGTCGTTTTTTAATATATTTTTATATACAGATGGAATTTTTTCTTGTGCAAAAATCAAATTTCCGAACCCCAAAATAATAACCAATAATCCAATAAAATTTTTTTTCATCTTTTTTTGTTTAAAAATAAACAGTTAAAAATAATTTAAATATTAAGATATTAAAAATAAAAACGAGTTAAATTTATCATTATTTTAATCAATTTACTAATCCGAAATCAATTTGTCTTTTTTGTATATTAGCACTTATAAGTTTGATTTTAATATTATCTCCAATTTGGTATCTTTTTCGTTTTCTTTCACCTGTTATACAAAAATTTTTTTCATCGTAAACATAAAAATCATCGTCCATTTCTCGAATATGTAACATTCCTTCAATCTTATTTTCTTTTATTTCTACGAACAGTCCATTTTCTGAGACTCCTGTAATTACTCCATCAAAAGAACAACCTAATTTGTCATTTAAGAATTCTACTTGTTTATATTTAATCGATGCTCTTTCTGCTTTTACCGACCTTTCTTCCATCTCTGATGCGTACAGACATTTTTTTTCAAGTTTATCTTTGTTTACAGATTTACCTCCGTCAAGGTAATGCGTAAGCAACCTATGTACCATCATATCTGGGTATCTTCTTATTGGCGAAGTAAAATGAGTATAATAATCAAAAGCAAGACCATAATGTCCGATATTTTCAGTTGAATAAACAGCCTTTGACATTGAACGCACAGCAAGTTGCTCCACAACATTTTGTTCTACTTTTCCATTAACCTCTTTGAGCAGTTTGTTCAAGGAGTCGGCAATTTCATGTTCCGAATTTATTTTTAAATTATAACCAAAACGACGAATAAAATTTGAAAAATTATATAACTTTTCTATGTCTGGTTCATCATGTATCCTGTAAACATAAGATTTTGCCAATTTGCGATTTTTTTGTTTTCCAATAAAATCTGCAACATTTCTATTTGCGAGTAGCATAAATTCTTCTATAAGTCTATTTGAATCTTTTGCAGTTTTAAAAAATATACTAAGTGGTTTTCCGTTTTTGTCAAGTTCAAATTTTGTTTCGACTCTTTCAAATGCTATTGCGCCGTTTTTGAATCTTTTATTTTTTAATTTTTTAGCCAGATAGTTTAATATTTTAAGTTCTTCTGCAAAATCGCCTTCTTCGCTGTCTATAATATTTTGTGCTTGTTCGTAATTGAATCTTTTATCAGATTTAATTATTGTTCTTACGAATCGTCTATTTTTTATATCTCCGTTGTTATTAAGTTCGAATATAGCAGAATAAGTTAATTTTTCTTCTTCTGGTCTCAACGAGCAAATAAATTCTGATAAATGACAAGGCAACATCGGGACAGTCCGGTCAACCAGATAAACTGATGTCCCTCGATTATATGCTTCTTCGTTAATTGCTGTTCCGTTGTCCACGTAATGCGTAACATCAGCGATGTGAATGCCGACCTCGTGGTTTCCATTTTTTAACATTCTGTAAGAGAGTGCGTCATCAAAATCTTTGGCATCTGGTGGGTCTATTGTTATTGTTGTTACTTTTCTAAAATCTTCTCTTTTTCCAATTTCTTCTGCTGTAATTTTTGCATCAATTATTTGTGCTTTTTTCTCTAATTCTTCTGGAAATTTATAAGGCAAATTAAATTCTGTAAGTATTGCGTGCATCTCAGCATCATTATCACCGATATCTCCAAGTACATCAAGAATTTTACCTGTTGGATTTTTAGATTTTTCGTTCCATGATGTTATTCTTGCGATAGCTTTTTGACCGTCTTTTGCACCGTTAAGGTTTTTCAAAGGTATAAAAATATCATAAGGCATAAGATGTTCTGTAACATCAAGAAAGGCATGATGTTTTAATACCAAAACAATACCTACAAAATCTGTTTTTGCTCTTTTAATAATCTCAATAACTTCACCTTCGGCAGATTTCCGTTTCTTCCTTGCCCAAATATTAATTTTTACTTTGTCGCCGTGCAGTGCTTTGTTCAGGTTTTTGCTAGATACATATACGTCTTCCGCAAGATCGCTGGAAATTATAAATGCAGCACCACTTTTAATCATTGAAACAGTACCAGTAATATACGAACTCGAAGGAATAAACTTAAACTTTCCTCTATAAACTTCTTTTATTTTACCGTCTTCACAAAGCTTCGTTAGTACTTCTACTGTTAGTTCTCTTGTTCGGCTGTCTCTAATTTTAAGTTTTTTTGCTATTTGTCTATAATTAAACTCTTTACTTGGATTGTTCCTAAAATTTGTCAGAATACTATTTATTAATGTTCTGCGGTTGTATACTGGTAAATTTTCACTATTTTTTTTATTTCTTTTTCTTTTTTTATTTTTAAACATTTATATATTAAGATAAATTTTTATTAGAATTTTCAGGGACAAATTTAAGAACTTTAATTGAGATATACAAAGTAATTTTTTATATTAATATGAAAAATAACATGTTTTAATGTTTCACAATATTCAGCAAGTAAGTTTTTATCAATTCAGAATATAAATTTATTAATAATAAATTGTAATACATTTTTTTTGTTATACCTTTGTAACTTATTTTTAAATTTATATTTAAAAATAATTATAAACCATGACAAAAAATAATTTATTATGAAATGTATTATAATTGATGATGATAAAGTTTCGAGACTTGTAATTAAACAGTATATAAAGAAAACCAATTCTTTACAGCTTGTTTCTTCATTTGAAGATGCTATTATTGCGACAAATTTTTTCAGTAAAAATGATATTGATTTAATATTTCTTGATATTGAAATGCCTGAAATGAATGGTATTGAATTATTGGAAAACACTACAAACCTTCCACAAATAATTATAATTTCGGCAAAAGAGAAATATGCTTTACAAGCTATTGAATACGATATTGTTGATTATTTATTGAAACCTGTTTCTTATGCACGTTTCTTTAAGGCTGTAAAGAAAGCACAAGACAAATATAGAAATGATAAACAAGAAATAAAGAATAAAAGTATTTTTATAAAAAGCAGTTCTTCTTCTTTTATAAGATTATTTTACGATGACATATTGTGGATAGAAGCACTTGAAAATTATGTTGTTATAAATACAATTGATGATAAGCATACAATTCATTTTACAATGAAAGCAATTATAAATGAACTGCCAAATGATAAATTTAAACGAATTCATCGTTCGTATATTGTTAATATTGATAAGATTAGTATGATAGAAAATAATATGGTTGTCATAAAAATGAATAATAATAATAAAATGTTATCTGTTGCTAAATCGTACAAAGAAAAATTGATGAGCTATATAAATGTTGTTACAAAATAAAAAATTATTATTATGAAAAAAACTTTAAAAATAGGACGTTCCAATTTTGAATTGATTGTAAAAAATAATCACTATTTTGTTGATAAAACAATGCTGATTTATAATTTTTACTATAATGAAAATGATATTATTTTAATTACGCGCCCCAAACGTTTTGGTAAAACATTAAATTTATCAATGCTCGAAC
>JAOZMB010000028.1:0-23260 GCA_029934515.1 Bacteroidales bacterium | reverse complement strand
ATCGAAGAAGCTTTGTCTCAAATAGATAGAAATGAATATTATAAAGAACTAATTGTAAATAAAATAAGACCAGAGAATATAATAAAAATTGCAATAATTTTCGCTGGAAAAAAACCATATATTAATAAATTACCTAATAATTTTAAATAATATAAATAAGATGGGAAAAAAAATATTAGAAATAGGAAAATCCGATTTTAAGGAAATAACAGCAAATAATAATTATTTTGTTGATAAAACGATGTTTATCTATGAATTTTTTACAGAAGGAGCTTATGTTTCGTTAATTACGCGCCCCAAACGTTTTGGTAAAACATTAAATTTATCAATGCTCGAACATTTTTTTGATGTTCAAAAATTAGAAAGTGCGGAATTATTTAAAGAATTTGAAATATCTAAGAGAGGAGACTTCTGTAAGAAGCATCAAAATAAATATCCATTAATTAATATTTCTCTAAAAAATATTAAAGAACTAGACTGGGAAAGATGTTTGGAAAGATTTAAAAGTATGATATCAGAATTATATCAAGAACACAGTTATTTATTAAAATCTAATAAATTAAAAGATAACGAAAAACAGGTTTTTAAAAATATAATTTATAAAACAACAAATGAAACCGAGCTCAAAGAGAGTTTAGTTAAATTAAGTAAATATTTGCAAAAACATTTCAACAAAAAAGTTATTATTCTTGTTGACGAGTACGATGCACCTATTATAAATGCTTTTAGATATACACCCAAACCGATTAAAAATTTTCAAACCCAAAAATTAACATACTACGAAAAAGTTATAAATTTTATGCAGGGATTTCTTGGCGATGTTTACAAAGGCAATAATAGTTTATATAAAGGTCTTTTAACTGGCGTTATGCGTGTCGGACGAGAGAGTATCTTTTCTGAATGGAATAATTTTTCAGTTTACGGGATTACATCAAAATATTTTTCAGATAAATTCGGATTTACACAGACAGAGACAGAAGATATATTAACTTATTTCAATCTTTATAAGAAAATAGATAATGTTAAAAAATGGTATGACGGTTACAAATTCGGAGATGTTGATAACATATATAATCCATGGTCAATAGTAAATTATATAGCAAAAAAAAGAGACGGCTTCAAACCATACTGGGTAAACTCTGGAAACTATTCTTTAATAAAAAGTAGGATTATTGAAACAGGAGTAAAAGATAAAGTACAAGAACTTATTGAGGGCGAATCAATAGACAAAGAATTAAAGGATAATTTTGTTTTTCAGGATTTCGAAACAGACAACGAACTACTATGGACATTACTTACTGATAATGGATATTTAACACAAACAGGAGAAAGTGATTTTGGAAATTACAAACTTAGAATACCAAATAATGAAGTGAAAATTGTATTTACTGATATAATAATGACTTGGTTGAATAGAGAAATAAAAATCACAAGAGATTTACTTATTTCAACAGCAAGGAATTTGATTAACAATAAAATACATAAATTTGAAAAAGGATTTAGACAAATCATCGGGGATACATTAAGCTATTTTGATACAGCTAAAAAAACTGATAAAGATACAAAAGAAAAGATTATTACACCAGAAAGAATTTATCATGTTTACACTCTTGGTTTACTGACTATTTTATCAGATGACTTTATTATAAAATCAAATAGAGAAGCTGGAGAAGGACGATATGATATAATGTTAATTCCACACAATAAAAGCAAAAAAGGAATTATCATAGAAATAAAACAAATTGAAAAACAAAAAAATAAAGAAGACAAGAAAAAATTTATAACGAGAATAAATAATAAAATCGAAGAAGCTTTGTCTCAAATAGATAGAAATGAATATTATAAAGAACTAATTGCAAATAAAATAAAACCAGAAAATATAATAAAAATTGCAATAATTTTCGCTGGAAAAAAACCATATATTTGTAAATTACCAGAACAGAAAAAAATAAAAAATGCAGAATAAAAAAATAGAGAAAATAGAGATGACTGAAAAATATCTTAAAGAATTTAAGAAAGAAGCAAAAGAATGGTTTATTGAAAGGTCGAACGAGAAGAACGGTTTTTATAAAAAATTTTATGAATTTTATAAAAAAGAGTTCGGTAATAATGGATTTCTATCAAAAAATAATATTAGAAATTTAAAATACGAAAATTTAAAAGAATTTGTAGATCATACGCATTCTTTTAATTCGGTTGACTTTGCAAAAAGAAGAGCTGTAAATACGTACACAGTGGAGAAATACGGTATTAAACATTACGGCGAGCAGTTTTATAATTTGATATACAGTAAAGGAAAACTATCAGGAAGAATAAATAAAGCTATTGAAAATCTATACGGATTTAGTATTTCTTCTGTAAGTGAAATTGTCGCATGGGCTTCATATTTTGTGCCTTACAACAAAAAATATGTATTCTATAACAAGCGAGACCAGAATATTATGAAATTCTTCGGACTTGCACACAAACATAAAAGAGGAACTAAAATAGGACAAAAATTTGTCGTTTATAACGAAATTATTGAAAATAAAATAAAAAATAAATACGAAAAAATAGTAGGTAAACAAACAGAATATGAAACAGAACTGGAAATAGACCAATTTTTTAGCTGGCTATACGAAAAATTAAAAGAAGAAGAAGTCAAAGAAATTTCGGAAATTGATATTTGTTATCTCGACGAGCTAAAAATTAAAAATTTCTTTAATGTAAATATTGAACTCGCTGAGTTAAAGGACAAAAAAGAAATATATTTTCTTGGTGAAAATGCACACGGAAAAACTCTGATTTTACAATCAATATTAATTGCACTTACAAAAAATTATATTCATACTTATACAAAAAAAGAAACTACTGGTAAAATACTTGATTTAATAAACGAAAATAAAGAATGTAAATTTGCCGCAAAAGGTTTTGATGATGAAAATAAATTGGAAATTCCTTTTTCATATAAAGAAATAAAAAATGAAAAAAGTAAAAAAAGCGATAAAATAAAAGACCATTTTCTTAAAAATATATTTGCTTATGGTGTTTTTAGAAGCGGAGCAAGTGTCCGTAAAGATTTAAAGGACAGCTACGAATACGGTTTTATGACTTTGTTCGATGAACAGGATTATTTAATTCACCCGATACAGTGGCTTAACGAAACAGACAGAAAACAATCAATTTTAAATTTAAAATTAGAAAGTGTTCTAAAACTTCTAAGCAAAATATTTAGAAATGAAATAGAAGTAAAAAAAGATAAAGAAACATTTGATTTTTATTTCTGTGAAAAAAACTCCGACAAGAAACTAAATTTTGAACAAATGTCGGCTGGATACAAAACAGTATTAATATGGACATGCGATTTGTTGGCAAGATTGGCTAAAAACCAGCCAGAAGTAAGAAAAATAGAAAATTATAAAGGTATTGTTTTAATTGATGAGGTGGATTTATTCCTGCACCCAAAATGGGAATACGAAATAGTAAGCATACTTCGTAAAAAATTTGCAGGAATACAATTTTTTTTCACAACACACAGCGCAATAGCTGTTCTCGGTGCAGGAAAAGATGCAGTTTTTTATAAAGTTTATAAAGAAAACGGAGAAACAAAAACTTCAAAATCAAAAAGCGACATCTCAAATTTAATGGCAAACTCGGTAATAACTTCACCACTCTTTGGAATGGAAAAAGCATATTCAAGAGCATTTAATAAAGAAAAAGAAGTACTGAGATTAGGAGATGATTATATTTATGATAAAATTCACGATTTTGTTGTTAACGAAATTAAGAAAAAAAATAATGTCGAAGAAAAAGATATAATGACCCTGATAAGAGAAAGATATAACAAAATAAAAGCTGAAAAATGATTTATATAGATAAAAATAAAGTAAAAAGACCAGCAAATTTAGACAGCAAAATAACAAAAGATAGAAGAAAAGAAATAATAAAGGCAAATAAATTTTTGAAAGGAGCGAAATATAATAAAAGATATAAAACAGCAGACGTAAAAAAAACGCTCGAAAAATTATATAACAATAAATGTGCTTATTGTGAAACAAATATAGAAAGATGGGACGTAGAACATTTCAGACCCAAAAGTTTATATCCATGGCTTGCATATTCTTGGGATAATTTGCTTCTAGCGTGTCCGACATGCAACGGACATAAAAGTAACCACTTTGAAACAATTAATGAAAAAGCAAAATTGGAAACTCATGATTTAGAGATAATTCATAATCTGTCAGAAAAATACAATAAAAAAGAAAATAACAAATTCGTACACCCAGAATTGGAAAAAAATATCGAAAGTAAAATTGTTTTTGACCAAGACGGTGTAATAAGTTCAGAAGACGAAAGAATACAATACACAATTAAAATATGTAAACTTGACAGAGATAAATTAAATATTGAAAGAAAAAAACAAGTACTTGACAATTATAATAAATATGTAATGAACGCTTATTTGATGTTTGAGAACGATGATAAAAATTTCAAAAAAGCTGTAAAAGCAATTAATAAAACGTTCATAGAACAAGCTAATTTAAATGAAAATAATTTTATTGCATTCAGAAAATTTGCAGTAAAAAATTTTATTATATAGAAAAAATTAAGTAAAATAAAATAACATAAGATGTTAAAAACATTCAAAATTGGCGGTATCCATCCGTCTGAAAATAAATTGTCGGCAGATAAGAAAATAGAAATTCTTCCTTTACCAGCAAAAGTTGCAATTCCTGTTTCGCAGCATATTGGAGCGCCAGCAAAAGTAAAAGTAAGAAGAAATGAGAAAGTAAAAGTAGGACAGTTGATTGCAGAAAGCGGTGGTTTTATATCGGCAAATATTCATTCGCCAGTTTCTGGAAAAGTCCTAAAAATTGATAATGTTTATGACACAAGCGGATACAAACGGCAAGCTGTAATAATTAAAACAGAAGGTGACATCTGGGAAGAAAGTATTGACAGGAGACCAGATATTGTAAAAGAAATTAAAGCAGAAGCAGAGGAAATTATAAATAAAGTAAAATCTGCTGGTGTTGTAGGACTTGGCGGGGCTACTTTCCCATCACATGTCAAACTCATGCCTCCAAAGGGTTTCGAAGCAAAAACTCTGATAATAAATGGTGTAGAATGTGAACCATATCTTACTGCTGACCACAGACTTATGCTCGAAAAAGGAGAAGAACTAATTATCGGAGTTAAAATTCTGATGAAGGCACTAAGGGTTGATAAAGCATACATTGGTATTGAAAACAATAAACCAGATGCTATTTTGAATATCAAAAAAATCACTCAAAATTATCCTAATATTTGGGTTATTCCATTAAAAGTTCAATACCCGCAAGGAGGCGAAAAACAACTTATTGATGCTGTTATAAAACGGCAAGTTCCATCGGGGGCTTTGCCAATTGCAGTCGGTACGGTGGTTCATAATGTAGGAACTGCTCTTGCTGTTTACGAAGCCGTACAGAAAAATAAACCTCTGATTGAGCGTGTTGTTACAATAACAGGAAAATCAGTAAAAAATCCAGGTAATTACATTGTGCGTCTCGGTACGCCGATAAATGAACTTATTGATGCCGCAGGTGGTTTGCCAGAAGATACAGGAAAAGTTATTAGTGGTGGCCCTATGATGGGAAAAGCGCTTAACAGTCTTGATATTTCAATAGCAAAAGGAACATCTGGAATATTGATTATGCAAAAAGGTGAATCTATGCGAAGAGCCATGCAACCATGTATCAGATGTGCAAAATGTATTTCCATTTGTCCGATGGGTCTTGAACCTTATCTGCTGATGACACTCGCACAAAAACAAATGTTCGAAAACGAAGAAAAAGAATGTATAATGGATTGTATTGAGTGTGGCTCTTGTAGTTGGATATGTCCAGCAGACAGACCGCTACTTGATTATATAAGACTTGGAAAACGTGAGACAAGTGCAATTATGAGAGCAAGAAATAATTAAAAAACAAGTGGACATTTCTACTTGTAGGATAAAAAAAAACAATAAAATAAAATATTTATGAATAAATTAATAGTATCATCTTCGCCGCATGTTTACGGCAATAATTCGGTAAAGAAATTGATGTATGGAGTTTTGATTGCACTGTTACCGACATTTTTTGTTTCCGTATATTTTTTCGGTCTCGGTGCAATAGTTGTAACGCTTGCTTCTGTTCTATCGGCAGTTGCTTTTGAGTATTTAATAACAAAATTTATGCTCAAAAAAGAACCAACAATAATAGACGGTTCGGCTGTGCTGACAGGATTACTGCTTGCTTTTAATGTGCCAAGCAATTTGCCGATATGGATAATTATTATGGGAGCTTTTGTTGCAATTGCAATAGGGAAAATGTCTTTTGGTGGTCTTGGAACGAACCCATTTAATCCAGCTTTGGTGGGACGTGTATTTTTACTTATTTCATTTCCTGTTCAGATGACAAGCTGGCCAAAACCGAGTGCATTAAGCGAAAAATTTCTTGGATATACAGATGTTATTTCAGGAGCAACACCGCTTGGACTATTACAGGACGGAAGACGAAACGGAGATAGTATAGAAAAAATAATGCAGACAGAAGGAATGCCAGATTATATGGATATGTTTATAGGAAACATGGGTGGTTCGTTTGGTGAAGTTGCTGGAATTGCTTTGCTTATTGGACTTGCTTTTATGCTTATACGAAAAATAGTAACATGGCATATTCCTGTTTCGATAATAGGAACAGTCGTAATATTTACAGCTATACTTTGGCTTGCCGACCCTGTAAGTTTTGCCAACCCTGTATTTCATCTGCTCACAGGTGGTTTGTTACTCGGTGCATTTTTTATGGCAACTGATTATGTAAGCTCGCCAATGAGCAACAAAGGTATGCTCGTTTACGGTGCAGGAATAGGTATGTTAACAATTGTTATTCGTATTTTCGGCTCGTTTCCAGAAGGAATTTCTTTTGCAATATTAATAATGAACGCTTTTGTGCCGATAATAAATATGTATATGAAACCTAAAAGATTTGGAGAAATAAATAAAAAATCATAATATCTATACTCCTTAAAATTATAATGATTTTTTTATTGAAATATATAAATCTGTAAAAATCAGTGTTCTCTCGTGTTCATATTATGCAATACTAAGAACACTGATAAAACAGATTCAGAATTATATTATTATGTAATGGTAAAAAAATAACTTTCTGATTTGTTTTTTTGTAAAATACTTATTATCAGGTATAAACCAATTCGTAATTCGTAATTTATAATTCGTAATTTCCTATAATATATTGATAATCTTGAATTAAAAAATAAGAACTTAAATAAAAAAAATGACATACAAAAATTTATTAATTAGTACAGAAAACGGGATTCTAACAATTACATTGAATAGACCCAAACAATTGAACGCATTAAATAAATGCGTTTTTGAAGAGCTTGAAAATGTTATGGATTTTGCAACAGAAAATATCAACATTAAAAGTATAATTATTACAGGTTCAGGAAAAAGAGCTTTTGCTGCTGGTGCTGATATTAAAGAATTTGCTAATTTCGATGTCGAAGAAGGAAAAAAACTGGCACTAAATGGTCAAAGAATTTTTAAAATAATTGAAAATTCTAGTAAACCAGTTATTGCAGCTGTAAACGGTTTTGCTCTCGGAGGAGGATTAGAACTTGCTATGGCTTGTCATATGAGGGTTGCATCAGACAATGCACGTTTCGGACAACCCGAAACAGGAATCGGAGTAACACCCGGATATGCTGGAACTCAAAGACTAACACAATTGATAGGTAAAGGAAAATCGATGGAACTATTAATGACTGGTGAAATGATAAAATCAGATGAAGCACTAAGACTCGGATTGGTAAATTATGTAGTTATGCAATCAAAACTTATCACAAAATCAACAGAATTGTTAAACAAAATAATGAGACAGTCGCCAGTTGCAATTAAAGGAGTAATAAATTGTGTAAATGCCTATTTTACAGAAGGTTGTAATGGTTTTGAAGTAGAAGCTGAAGAATTCGGAAAATGTTTTGGAACAAAAGATTTTAAAGAAGGAACAACTGCATTTCTCGAAAAAAGAAAACCTAAATTTCCCGGAAAATAAATTAAGCAATAAGTTATAAAATATCTATTGATTAGTAATGGTTAAAAAATAACTTCCTGATTTGTTTTTTGTAAAATACTTATTATCAGGTGTAAACCAATTCGTAATTCATAATTTATAATTCGTAATTTACTTAGTTATTTTTGCAAATATATATTATATGAACAAAAAAGATATTAAATATTACATATTAATAGCAATAATTATTTTGGGGTTATTTATTTTTGAATTACAAAGACCAAAAGTAATTGATTGGCGTGTAACTCTTGATAATTCGGGAAAGAACCCGTATTCTACTTATGTATTATTTAATACTCTTAAAGATATTTTTCCGCAAAAAAAATTAAAGAACAGAACTCTTCTGTATATCAATATATTAAATATAAAGAACTGAATAAAATCCCGAAAGGTATAAATTATATTATCATTACATCGGAGTTTTATCCAGATAAATTAGATACAGAATATTTGATTAAATTTGCAGAAAAAGGAAATAATATATTTATTGCAGCAAGAGGATATTCTAATGATTTTGCTAATATTTTAAATTTTAAAACAGAACTTGGATATTATTTTACAAAAGACCTTTCTATTTTAAATTTTGAAAATAAAAAAATTGATAGAAAAAATGGTTATCTTTATAAAAAAGCATTTGAACACTCTTATTTTTCAAGTTTCGATACTACAAAAACTGTTGTTCTTGGAAAGATAAACAACAATGATGTTAATTATATTAAAATTCCTTGTGGTAAAGGTTATTTTTTTATTAATACACAACCAGTTGCATTTACAAATTATGCTTTGTTGAACGAAGATAACTCCGAGTACGCATATAAAGCTCTCTCGTATTTGCCATCAGATGGAGATGTTATTTGGGATGAATTTTATAAACCTTACAACGCCGAAGCTGAAAGTCCGTTGCGATATGTTTTTAATAGTTTAGGATTAAAAACAGCATATATATCAGTTCTGATGTATATGTTATTTACAGCTAAGCGAAGGCAAAGAATTATACCAATAATAACTCCTCTGAAAAATACGTCTCTTAATTTTATTGAAACAATCGCTGTATTGTATTATCACAAAAAAAATCATAAAGATATAGCTTTGAAAAAATATAATTATTTTCTCGAAACACTGAGAAGCAAATATTATATTAATACTGATAAACCAGAAGAACTTGATTATAAACTTACATCAGAGAAGACCGGGAAACCAGTAAAGCTAATAAAAAATATCTTTAAAACGGTCATAAAAATACAGAAAACAAGAAGTATAAACGAAAAAGAACTGGAATTATTTAATAATTATATTGAGGATTTTTATAAAAAATAAAACTAATGGAAAATTTAGAATTTAAGAACAGAATAGATTTAGAAAATATAAACGCTACGGCACAAAAAATTAGAACAGAAATAGGTAAAGTTATTGTTGGACAACATGAGATGATAGAACAAATACTTATTGCTATTCTTTCCAACGGGCATGTACTTATTGAGGGCGTTCCCGGTGTTGCCAAAACACTTACAGCCAAACTGTTTGCCAAAAGTATATCTGGTGATTTTTCTCGGATACAATTTACTCCCGACCTGATGCCTTCTGATGTTACTGGAACAACTATTTTTAATATGAATACATCTAAGTTTGAATTTAAGAGGGGCCCCATTTTTGGAAATGTAATATTGATTGACGAGATTAATCGCGCTCCTGCAAAAACACAAGCCGCACTTTTTGAAGTTATGGAAGAGAGACAGATTACCGTTGATGGCAAAACGTATAAATTAGAAGAACCTTTTATTGTTCTATCTACTCAAAATCCTATCGAACAAGAAGGAACATATAGACTGCCAGAAGCACAGTTAGACAGATTTATTTTTAAAATAAATGTTGGATATCCAAATATAGAAGAGGAAATAAAAATCCTTGAAAATAAACATAACAACAAAGGTGTTGACGAGCTGTCTATAATAGAACCATTTCTTACAAAAAAAGATATTATTAATTATCGACAAAAAATTAAAGAAATAAAAATAGACAAAAATTTAATAAAATATATCACACAGATAATTAGTAAAACAAGAAATAACAAAGACCTATTCCTCGGAGCCTCGCCACGTGCATCAATAAATATTATGAAAACAAGTAAAACACTTGCAAGTTTAAGAAAAAGAGATTTTGTAATTCCTGATGATATAAAAGCAGTATGCTATCCTGTTCTGAGACACAGACTTATTCTTAGCCCAGAAAAAGAAATGGAAGGTGTTGCTGTGGAAAGTATTATAAAACAAATTATTGACAGCGTTGAAGTACCAAGATAAGTAAGTAAATTACGAATTATAAATTACAAATTACGAATTGGTTTACACCTGATAATAAGTATTTTACAAAAAATAAATCAAAAAGTTATTTTTTAACAATTACTAATTTAAAATTAATTGTTTAGTTTTTTTGATTTCAAATACTTTAAAAATGTCTTGAACGGCAATGATAATAATTGCGTTTTAATAGAAATGAAAAAAACAAAGAACAAATAAAAATGATATTTTCGATATCAAACCTGCGCCTGTGTGGTGTTTTTATCACACATATTTTTCATAAATGTCGGTGAAAATACCGCCAAAGCACAAAATATTTAAGTGCTGAAAATCAAAGAATTAATATTTTTAAAATAGTGAATTTTAATTATAAAAACCAAAACTAACAAAAAAAATGAAAAAAAAATTTAATACATCTGGACCAAATATTCTTTCAAAACATTATACAATTGAAAGAACAGAATTAATAAGAAAGGGAGTAGAATTAGTCAAAGACGAAAGATATTTTACAATTTGGGCACCAAGACAAACAGGAAAGAGTACTTATTTTAGACAACTCGCTGGAGAATTAATTGAGAGAGGATATAAAGTTGCTCATATTAATTTTGAAAATTATAAAACATCATCATTGGAAAGTTTTATATATCGTTTAACATGGAAATTAAAAGAGTTTTGGGGAGTTGACTTCTCAAAAGAAAATGAGCTTTCACAAATTTTTAACTTAATTGAACAAATAAAAAATAAAAAATTTGTTCTTATAATAGATGAAGTAGAAGGTATCAATAAAGAATATTTCGGAACATTTTTACACACTATTAGAAATGCTTATCATTCTCGTGAAAATCATTGTTTGAAAAGTGTAATTCTTGTCGGAGTTTCAAATATAGTCGGAGTTGTAAGCGATAACGCAAGTCCATTTAATATTGCAGATAATTTGAATGTTCCATATTTTACAAATAAAGAAGTATTTGAGTTAATAGAACAACACGAAAAAGAAACGAAACAAAAATTTCAAAAAAAAGTAAAAGAAAAAATTTCTCAAATAACAGCGAATCAACCCGGACTTGTAAATGGTTTTGCAAAAGTGCTTGTTGATAATAATCCAGAGAAAGAAGAAATTGATTACAATGATTATTTAAAAGTAGAAGATTGGTATTTAACAGAAGCCATTGACAAAAATTTTTCTAATATTTTAAATAAAGCAAAAGAAGAAAGAAATTTTGTTGAAAGATTGCTTTTTATGGAAGATGAAATACCTTTTAATATTGATAGGGAAAGCATAAAATTATTACATACAAACGGATTAATAAAAAAAGATAAATATGGTTTTGTTATTTTTTGGGTTCCATTTTATAAAAAAAGGTTATACAAAGCATTTTATCCATACACAAATGGTGAAAAAAAAATAATTAGTAGAACTATTTTTGCAGAAGAATATTTTACCGAAAAAGGAAATTTAAAAATAAGAAAGTTAATTGATACTTATAAAGATTATGTGAAAAGACGTGGTTTTAAACCATTTATGATAAAAGATAAAGATGATGGTAATTATAAATCATTAAAAGAGAGTGCATTAATATATAGTTTTGAAACATATATTACAGCAACAATGCGAGAATTAGAAGGAAAAATATACAGAGAAGCAGACACGGGACTCGGAAAAAGCGATATGATTATAAATATTGCTGGCGAAGAATTTTTAATAGAAACGAAAGTTTATTATAGTCCAGGACGATTTAAAAAAGGCAAGAATCAACTCGCTTATTATTGTAAAAGTCTCGGATTGGATAAGGGAATATATATAGTTTTTAGTCCAACTAATATAAAATATCCTAAGAATATAAAAGAACAAACAGAAAATATAAATGATATTGAAATAACTTCTTACTTGATAAAATACGATGAAACAAAATGGTAATAAAACTGAATAACATGAACATATTATTGTGGTTGTAGGGAAAAACACATCAAAAAATTACTTTCCTGCACCTGTGCTGTGTTTTAACCGCAACTATTTTTCATAAATGTCGGTGAAAACACAGCATCGCTTCAATTACAAATATTCTTTTAAAATATAAAATATGAAAAAACATATATGGATTAAACTATTAGTATCAGTTATTTTCTTAGTTACATTGATATTAATGACATTAACTTTTATTTCAAATAAATACAGTAAGAAAATACAAGATTCATTTATCGAAAATGAAATAAGTAGACAATTATTAAAATATGATACAGCTTTAATAAAAACAGAAAGAAATCTTCTTACTATTGCTTCATTTAACAGTTCACTTGACTGCACATTAATTGGATATAAAGCTGATATTGTTAAGAATATTTCCAAAAAAATAATTCCTGCTGCCGAGTTGCCAGAGAAGTATCTTCATTTGTTGGCGAATAAACGTGTTGCGCTTGTTGCAAATCAAACTTCGCAAGTAGGCAACGAACATTTGCTTGATTTTTTGGTGTCAAAAAATATAAATATTAAAAAAGTTTTTGCTCTCGAACACGGTTTTAGAGGAAACATTGACCGTGGCAAACATTTTAATAATACAATAGATAAAAAAACCAGTATTCCGATAGTTGCATTATATGGAAAGTTTAAAAAACCCAAACGAGAACATCTAACTGATATTGATATTATTGTATTTGATATACAAGATGTTGGAGTTCGATTTTTTACATATATTAGCAGTATGCATTACGTAATGGAGGCGTGTTCCGAGAACAATAAAAAAATAATAATATTAGATAGACCGAATCCGCTGGGCGATTATTTTGACGGTCCAGTACTGAAAAGTAAGTATAAATCTTTTGTAGGCATGCACGAAATTCCTGTCGTTCACGGACTTACAGTTGGCGAACTTGCTAATATGATTAACGGCGAGTCTTGGTTAAAAACAGGCACTGCCGACCTTACTGTAATAAAGATGCAAAATTATAATCATTCTTTACATTATTCGCTTCCAGTAAAACCGTCTCCGAATTTGCCAAACGATATTTCAATACGTTTGTATCCTTCTTTGTGTTTTTTTGAAGCCACCAGTGTTAGTATTGGCAGAGGAACAGATTTTCCTTTTCAGGTGATTGCTTATCCAGATAGTCGTTTTGGTGATTTTTCTTTTATTCCGAAAGATATGCCAAATATGCAAACAAATCCTTTGCACGAGAACAAAAAATGTTACGGTATTGATTTGCGCAATTCTCCTCGTGATATTAAATTTACACTAAAATATTTTATCAATTTTTATAATAAATTTAAAAATAAAGACGAGTTTATAACTCGTTCTCGTTGGTTTAATTTACTTGCAGGAAACTCAAAACTACTCAAACAAATAAAATCTGGAATGTCAGAACATAAAATCAGAAAGACATGGAAAAAAGATTTAGAAAATTATGAAATTATAAGAAAAAAATATTTGCTTTATTAATTTATTTACCGATTAATAATTAGATAAATTTTTAGCTATTTTTTTATTCTTGTTCCAAGAATAATAATATCATCAGTTTGTTTAATATTTCCTTTCCATTTATGAAATTTCTTTATTAACAATTTTTTTTGTATTATCATCGGTTTTTGGTGGATTTCAAATAAATATTTTTTAAATTTTTTAGACATCAATTTTCTTTTATGTTTTCCTCCAAGCTGGTCCATATATCCGTCTGAGAAAGAATATAATATATCATCTTTTTGTAATTGGAACTCATGGTTTGTAAAACTGCGTTCTCTTCGATGAATACCTATCGGCTGACGGTCGGCGTTTAATACAATAATTTTGTTATTTCTAATAATATACAAAGAGTTGTATGCACCAGCGAACTGTAATTTGTTGGTATTGAGGTCAATTATACATAGCGCTATATCCATTCCGTCTTTCGATTCAGATATTATACTTGTTTGGTTCAATAATTTTTTTATTGCACTTCGCAAGCTGTTAAGTATTTCATTTGCAGCATAATGTTTATATTTTGAATTAATTTCGTTTAATAAAGATATCCCCAACATACTCACAAACGCCCCTGGTACACCGTGACCGGTACAATCTGCTGTTGCATAAGTTAATATATTTTCAGTTTCTTTTGCCCAATAAAAATCACCGCTTACTATTTCGCATGGCATAAATAAAATAAAATGGTCTGCAAAATATTTTCCAAAAAAATTATCTTCTGGAAGCATAGCTGTTTGAATACGACTTGCATAATCAATACCAGCTTTTATATTTTCGTGGTTTTTCTCTATCTTTTCTTTTTGAATAGTTTGTTGTTTAAAGAGAACTTGTAATTTACTGTTTGACAAACTTAGCTCATTTGTTCTCTGGTTTACTTTTTCTTCGAGGTTCTCGTAAAGTAAAGCATTTTCTATAGAAACAGCAATTTGAGAAGAGAGCAAATTTAGTATATCTTGTCGATGCGATGTAAAAGCATTTGTGATAATATTATTTTCAAGATATAAAATACCATACAATTTATTCTGTCTTATAATTGGTATTACAAATACAGACATTTTATTATTTTTGATAAAATAAAGGTCTTGTGAAAATTTTTCTTTATTCGATTTGTCTGGAAGTACGACTGTATTTTTGGAATTTTCAACATAGTTAATAAGTAATTTCGGCAATTTTTTATAATCATAAATAAGAACATTTTGTAAAATATCAGCTTTTTTATTTTCTACATCTATCTCTGCTCTGATTCTTAGTTCATTGTTTTGGGATAATATTAAAACTCCTCTTGTTGCTCCAGCATTTTCAATTACAATTTGCATTAATTTTTGGAACAATGTTTTAAGCACAATTTCGCCAGAAATAGCCTGAGATGATTTTATTATTGTGAGTAAGTCAAGCGTATTGCTTCCATGTATTGTTGTATTATTTGTTGTTGTGATTGTTGTTGTTCCAGATATTGTTCCAGTTTGATTTTGCGTATTATCATATTTTGCTGTCATGTTTGTAAATAACCTTAGATGACTATGATATTTTTCTTCAATGTGTTTAACTTTTGCAGATGCTCCCCATCTAAAATATTGATAATGTGCTTCTTGTAGATATCCAACTGCTGCGCTGTCTTGTCCTTGTTCGATAAAAAATTTAGCTGCAAGTTCGTTTGCAAAAGCTTCGTCTTTATACCATTCGTTTTTGTTTGCCGTTACAATGGCTTTTCTATATAAATCAACAGCAAGAATAAAATTTTTCTTATGTTTGGCTGTTTCTGCTTTCATTGTCAGCAGTAAATGTTTATAATTTACTGGATTATATTTTGCCCATTTTTCCATTTTTTTTTGCTCATTTTTCATACGTTTCCACAGCTCGCTTTTTTTTATTGAAGTGATAGAATTATCAGTCAAACACGCCGATGCACTGTGAAATGCTAATTTCGATAAAAGTGAAATATAATTAAGTCCCACAATAGATTTAATATTTTTATCTACTTTTTTTACATATTTATAAGCCTGTAAATGTTTGTCGAACAACAAATTAATATCAGCTTTATGAAAATTATAGAAGGCTATTCCAGATAAATATTTACGCTCTTTTATAATTACAAGAAATTTTTCTTCGCTGAAATTGTCATCGTCCATTGATAAATTATCCTTAGTCTGTCCACATAAGCAACGTAATTTTTGTAAGTATATTTCGCTTGTTAAGATTACATCTTTATAGTCTGTATCGTAAATTATCGACATATACTTTGAATACTGTTTTATCTTTTTTTCAATATGAAGTTTCGGATCCCAAATTATACAATTTAAAGCACTGTTCGCTAAGTAGAATAAATCACCAGAGTTAAATCCAGCTTCTATACCTTTTTTAAACAACTCTGTTTGCGTACTCCAATGATTATTCCAATGGTTTGTTAATACTCCGTATGCAGCAATGATTCGACATTTGTATTCAATATCATTTAATTTATCATTAAGTTTTATAGCAAGTTTGCTAAACTCATAACTTGATTTATAATCTCCGAAAGCTTCACTTATCAGCATACCATAAGCAATATAAGCGAAAGGAGATTCTGGGGAGTTTCCGTATCGTAACGAAAGATTTATTAATTTAAGTGAAAGAATACCGAATAAAGTTTCGTTACCCAAAACATATGCTGGTGCTCCTATTTCTGACAACAGTCGCATGGTAATCTTCTTTTCTGCATCTTCCATTATTGGTTCATTAATTAAATCGGCAATTTTTCGTTTACCAATTTTCACTTTTACTTTTATAATTTCTATAAAAATATTTGCCATACTTGGTTTTGCAGATAATTTTATACCAACAAGAGCCAGACCTTTTATACCTTCTTCAATAGCTTCTTCTAATTTGCCAATAGTTGCATATTGTCTCAGACGCATTGAAATAATATCTATTTTTTCAATTTTTGTTTTGGCATTTTTTATTAAAATCTCGATATGTTGTTCTGCTTCTTTTTGTTTGCCTGTTAGATAAGCTGTTTGTGAAAAACCTTTGTATAAATCAAAACTTGTTTGGTAATTATTTTGCCAATAATTGTCAGATAATAAAGAAATTCCTATTTTAAAAAAAATAAATGCAGAAGAATAAGCTTGTGTGTTTAGAGCTTTATTGCCTGATTTTAAATTTAGAACAGTCAATTGTTCTTTCTCTTTGTTGTCTGTTATAAATAAATGTCCTGTGTTAAGATGGTTTACAATTTCAATTAGATGTTCTTTTTTTTCTTCTTTTGTATAATTTTTCAATAAAAGGCGACCTATCATAAGGTGGACTTTTTGTTTTTCTAAATTTGAAATTAATGAATAAGCAGCCTGTTGGATTCTGGTATGTTGAAATTTATATACATAAAAATCACCATCTGCGTATCTATTCATTTTTGGGATAATTATTTCTTCCGAAATAGCAATTTTAAGTATCTCTGATAGTTTATTAATAGGTTGTTGCATAATTATAGAAAGCGTATTAAGGTCAAAAATACTACCAATACATGAGGCATATTTAAGTACAGCAATACAATCATTATTAAGTGTTTGCAACCTTCCAATCATAAATTCAACAACATTATCTGATATATTTGTATTATTTATTTTATCAAGTTCCCATTTCCAGCGTCCTGTTTTGTGATTAACATTTAACAATTTTTGTTTATAAAGATTTTTAATCAATTCATAAGTAAAAAAAGGATTTCCTTTTGATTTTTTATATATAATTTTAGATAACGATTTTACTTCGGCAACAGAACTATGTAAAGTATCTGCAATTATTTGATTAACAATATTATACGGGAGTAATGTAAGTTGTATTTTATTTATTACTTTTGTTTTTTGTATTTCATCGAGAGCAAGGTGGAACGGATGTCCTTCACCGACATCTTTTTTTCTGTATGAGCAGATTATCATTAGATGTGGAATTTCTTTTGTTGTGAAGTCTTTTATAAGGTTAAGCGAAGCGGCATCGCACCATTGCATATCGTCAAGAAAAATAACAAGCGGGTGACTTGCCTTAGCTATAACTTTTACAAAATTACGGAAAATCATTATAAAACGATTTCGTGCTTCTGCTGGATTTAATTTCTGAACTGCTGGTTGTTTGCCTATTATTTGTTCTAATTCTGGGATTATATCAATTAGAAGTTGTCCATTTGGGCCGAATACTTTCAACAGTTTTTCTCGTTTGTGTTCTAATTTTTTTTTTTGTTCGCTTAGTATTTCATTTGTTAGTTCTACAAATGCTTGTGCTATTGCGCTGTATGGAATGTTTTCATTGTATTGATTAAATTTTCCTGTAACAAAGTATCCTTTTTTTTCTGCAATAGGTTTTTGTATTTCGTTTACCAATGCAGATTTTCCTATTCCAGATGTTCCTGTAATAGTAATAAAACTGTTTGCACCTTTTAATATACTGTTGAACGAGTTTATTATTATTTTCAGTTCTTTATCTCTACCGTAAATTTTTTGTGGTAGTTGGAATTTATCTGAGAAATCTTTTTTTGCTATTTCAAAATGTTCGATAGTTTTTTCATTTGTCAACAAATCAAGACATTTTTCAAGGTCATATTTTAAACCGGCACAGCTTTGATAACGTTCTTCGGCTGTTTTTTCCAACAATTTCATCACAATATCAGAAATCGTTTGCGGGATATTTTTATTTATTTTCGATGGTTTATCTGGTATTTTTGTAATATGACTGTGTATTATTTCAATTAAATCATTTCCCGTGAAAGGCATTATTCCAGTCAATGTTTCATACAATACAACTCCTAATGAATATAAATCTGTTCGATAGTCAACAGAACGGTTAATCCTGCCTGTTTGTTCTGGTGAGATATAATGTAAAGTTCCTTCTGGTTTATTTGGATTGATTTTTTCTGTTATTTCTCTTGAAAATTGTGTTGAAATACTAAAATCAAATATTTTTAAGATACTGTTTTCTTCGTTCCAGATTATATGTTCTGGTTTAATATCTTTGTGAATAATATTTTGACTGTGTATTCCGTGTAATGAATTTGCTATTTTTATGCTTATTAATAGAAATTCTTTTAATGTTAGTTTTTTACGTTTTATTATTTCTTTAAGTGTTTCGCCTCCAGCATCTTCTAAGACAAGGAATAATGTATTTTCATATTTTTGCAAATCGTATGTTTGTATTACGTTTTCGCCTGCATTGTTTATTTTTTTTCCTATTTTAAATTCCTCACTGAATGTTGTTAATTCATTAATTGTTGGGTGTGATTTGTTCAATAATTTTATAATAACGGCAAGCTCGTCTTTTTTTCTTATACCTTTATATACTTTGGTTTTTTCACTTTCATGAATTAGTTCTTTAATATAGAAACCGTCAATATTTATTAGTTTTTTCATTTTATAATTTTGTTTTAAATGTTGATAAGATGAGTCTAAACTTCATCGATATCTTTCATAAGAAATAATAAAAATAATTGAATTAATGAGAACAATATAATAATAGTATATGTCTCAGGATTTTTTGTTATTGGGAATAGATGTTCAAAAACCGTGCTAAATACTTTTAATGGTTTTACGAATACATCCCATGAGTTGAGTCTAAGAATACGACCTAGATATATTCCAAAACTGCTCAACAACAAGGATACAAATAATATTATGTATGTTATATTTTTTGATATTTTTTTTATTAATACTGTTTGCAACAATTTTAACGAATAAAAACCAAAGAATAATGATAACATTGAAAAAGAAAAAATCAGTAATGTATCATATAAAACAGAGGTCGAGCTTGCTTGGATGTGAATGAGGTTTGTGATGATGTATGGAGAATTTGGATAAAATAACAGCCACATTGCACTGCCTATTATTAGCAATAAATTATTTATTTGTTTTTCGAATTGTTGAATGATAATTGCTATTAGAAAAGGTAGGAATCCGAGAAATAAATTCCAAATTAAAAAATTATATTTAAAATTATTTTCAACTATATTTCGTATAAATATGAATGAAAAACAAAATAACGTATAAAAAAATAAGAGCCTTAGATATTTTGTTTTTATTAATTTTTTTAACATAAAAATAAATTAGTATAAGAATTTAGGTATTTCCTAGATCGTGCCTGTCCAATTATAAACTGGTAATTATCAATAATACAAAAAAAATAACATTTTTTTTTGTATTAATTTTTTTTATTTTAAATTTGCAGTCAAAGTTTTTTTATAAACTGTGTTAAATGATTGATTATAAATACATAAATAAAAATTTATGCAAAAGTAAAATAAAAATTTTAAAATAAAAAATATTTTACACAATCAAAATAATTTTTAATCGTTTATAAAATTATAAAATCAAAAATGAATTATTTTTATTAACACTAATTTTTATTAACAAAAAAAGTTTTATTATTATGAAAAGAATTAATTTTTTAATTATTGCGGTACTTGCGGGAGTTTTTAGTTTTTTTACGAGCTGTACAAAAGATGATCCAGCTGTACTTAATTCACCAACAATAACATTTGGCAGTTTTGCAACGGAAGTTGACTCTGGAACGATAGTAACAATAGTCGGAGACATTAAAGCAGAAGGAGAAATAGCAGAGGTTACATTCTTTAAAGGAGACGATTCATACGGTGATATACTTACGGACGATTTTAATAGCGATACGACTCATAGTTTTTCTGTAATAATACCAGAAGATGAGGTAACAGAAACTTTTGTTTTTGCAGTACAAGTGAAAGACAATCAAGACTCGCCAAAAATAACAAGAAAAGAAGTTACTATTACTGTAAGTACTGACCCTGTAGTAACAGGAACATTAAAAACACATACTAATGTAGTAATTGGAGACCAAGGTGATACAGATGATGGTAGTTTCTTGGATTTATTGACAGGAAATATTTACACTTATGATACAGCCGAAGAAAACGCAGCATATATTGATTTGGCTTATTATTGGGGTAGTGTAGGAAATGCTTCTATTTATTCTCCAGCAGGTATGGTAGCGGCAGGAATTACAACTCCTGGAAATATCGGAAATTGGTCTACAAGAACAACCACTCTTTATTATCTTGGTACAGGTGATGATTATGACGATGCAACTTATGCAAGTGTTGCAGCTGGTTTCGAAACAATAACTACTCAAGAGGTTACTCAGGTTGCAGCAGGAAACACTATTTATTTCAAAACAGACAGTGGAAGATGTGGAATAATTAAAGTAGGTTCTGTAGTACCAGCAAAAGGGACACTTGAAATTACATTCTCTTACAAAGTACAAGATGAAAATCCAAGCTAAGAAGAATTATTTAACTCAATGATTTTTTTATAATATAAATGAAGAGAGACAATTATTTGTCTCTCTTTTTTTGTGTGTAATAGTCAAACTTTTATTAACAATAAAAAAACCATTTTTATATAATCCTTGGTTGCCATATTGTTTTTGTTTCCAAAGTATCAAAAATAATGTAAGGATTTTCTAATTTATTTTCATCAAAATTTCTGATAATTGTTCTTTTTATATTTGTTGCTGCATTTTCTTGAATAGTTTTTATTTTATCTTTATTATTTCCATAATAAATAACTCCATTTATGTTCATGTGTGTAGTTAAATGTTTAATTAATTCGTCATTAAATCCTGTAAGTATATTTATTGTACCTTCTGGAACGTCTGAAGAATTAAGTACTTCTGCAAACGATATTGCTGGAGTTGGATATTGCTCTGATGCTAAAATAATACATGTATTTCTACCTACAAAAGCTGGTAAAAAAGAGGCAACAAATCCCAGTAAAGCACTTTTTTGTGGCGGTAAAACAGATATTACACCCAAAGCTTCTGCAATAGAAAAGTTAAAAAACGAATTTTTAACTGGATTTACGTTACTATAAATTTGTTGGAATTTATCAGTCCATCCAGCATAATAAACTATCAAATTAATTGTATCGGCGACTTCTTTTTCGGCTTTTTCCTTTTGTAGTCCGAGCGATTCTAATTCTTCTATAAACTGATATTTCCTATCTTCAAGCATTTCAGCTATCCTGTATGTAATTTGTCCGACATTATAAGGTTCTCTTTCTGACCAAATTTTTTGTGCTTTTACGGCAATTTCAACAGCATTTCTAAAATCTTTTACAGAGCTTTGTGATACGTTTACAATCTTATTTTTTGTATTAATTTTGTAATATCTTCCCGACTCTGTTCTTGGGAATTTTCCGTTTATATACAATTTATAAGTTTTTAGCACCGATATATTTTTAAATTTATCTACATCGTTTTCGTTTGTATTGTTCATATATTAATATTTTAAGACTTTTTTAATATCAAAAAGAGGTGGTATTATTATTATTTCAAAGGAGCACCACATGATTTGCATTTTGATTTATTTGCTTCATTTTTCGTGTCGCAATATTCACATTTAACCATTTTTGGAGTATCCTTTGTTTTTTCATTATCTTTTATTTTCTTTTCGTCTGCTTTTTTGTCTTTCTCTTTTTCTTTGATATTTTCAATTTGATTTTTAACATCTTTAAGCGAAGATTCTAAATCTTTGTATGCAATACTTACAAAATCGCATGGATTCGTTCCTGCTTTACCTGGTTTTACCCCCAAGACTTTCAAAGCTTTTTTATTTGTTTTTTTAGCATCTTTAATAGTCTCTTTTATAAGTATTTGTTCTGCTTCGTTCTTTCCTATTTTCAATTTGTTAAGCTCGTCTGTTTTTTTATTAATTTCTGCAATTTTTGTTTTCATATTCTTAATATTTCCCACACAACCCGACAATAACAAATCGTTTGCAGTCCTCATTTTTTCTGCTTTTTTTTCTTTTTCACTAATACTCTTCGCTTTATTGTAAACTATTTCAGCCATATTTATATTCTCATCAATAACACTTGCATAGGCTGGATAATCTTTTTTCAATTTTTTCAATTGCTTAATATTTTCTTTCCAGTTTTTTGATTCTCCTTCAACAGATGGTCCGCATGAAAATAATGCAATTATTAAGATACTCATTAAAATAGTAATTTTTTTCATAACTTTTATTTTTTGGTTTTTAATTTTTGATTTTAATATTTTTGATAGTTCTGTTTATTTTTTTTGATGTGTTTTTCATATTTATATAATATGGCTGCAAATATATAAATATTTTAATATAACATATAAACTTATGTTAAAATATTTTTTTTATATATTCTGATATTTCTTTTCCTCTTGTAAGTGTCATCATGTGCGACCTTTTTTTATTACTTTTGTGATATTTTTCATTCTTTTTATTGGCAGAGTATTGTCATTATCACCGTGAATATGAATAATTTTTTGTGTGTTTTTTTTCTCGTTTCCAATTAATTATCATATTAACTGAGCGTTTCATAAATTTATTGTTCTTTCTTTTTATCATTACATGGCATATTTCTTTTTTGGTTGTGTTAATTAAGTAATGCTATCTTGT
>JAOZMB010000131.1 GCA_029934515.1 Bacteroidales bacterium | reverse complement strand
ATAATTCGTAATTCGTAATTCGTAATTCATAATTCGTAATTCATAATTCGTAATTATTTTAACATATATCTTTAATAGAGAATCCAGTTTTTAGCAAGTTGTTTGTAGTTAGAATACGATTTAATTTTTCGTTATCAATAAGTTTTAATTTATCGTTTGCCTCAAAAATATTTATGTTATTTTTTTTCATTTCTTTGGCAAGTTTATAAGAATTATTGTAACCTATGTAAGGATTTAGTGCTGTGCTAATTGCTGGGCTTTTGTAAAGTTTTTCTTTTGCAGTATTTGTATTTACAGTAAGTCCGGTTATAAGGTTTTTTCTTATCGTATTATTTACGGCAATCAATAATTTTATGCTTTCAATAATTGCAAATCCTATCGTTGGTATATACGCATTCAGGTCGAGCGAGCCTTGCGAAACGAGTGAACTTATTAACATATCGTTGGCATACAGCTTATGTGAAACGCTTATTACAAATTCCGAAATTACTGGATTAACCTTGCCTGGCATAATAGAACTGCCAATTTGTTTTTCTGGAATTATAATCTCTGGTGTTCCCATTGTGTCCGATGAGAGTAACCTAATATCTGAAACAATTTTTTCGAGATTTACGGCGTGAGCTTTCAATATTCCGTGTATCTCGACAAAAGAATCTAAATTACTCGTTGCATCAGGCATATTTTCGCTACCCGTAACGGGTAATTTTGTAATTTTTTGTAGCCTTCTGACAACTTCCATAACAAAATATTGAGGAACAGCTACCGAAGTTCCAACAGCACTGCCGCCAAGGTTTACAGTCTTAATCCTTTCAAAGCATTTAGAGACGCGCCACCAATCGCGCGACAAAGCTTCATTGTAAGCTCCAAACAATTTTCCGAAAGATGAAGGAACAGCCTCTTGCATTTGTGTGTAGGCAATTCGCAAATTATGACGATAAAGCTTCTCTAATTCTTCTGTCTTAAATCTTAATTTATTGATTGACTCTTCTAAGATGTTTAACAAATTTAGAACAGCAATTTTTAGTGCCGTAGGAATAACATCATTTGTGGATTGGTAAATATTGGCATGTTCAACAGGACTGATATAATTATAATCTCCGGCTTGTTTTCCAGATTTTATAAGAGATACATTTGCAATAATTTCATTGACGTTCATGTTAATACTTGTTCCGGCACCTCCCTGAATTGCTGGAACAATAAAATTATTAAAATATTGTCCTATTCTAATTTCTTCTGCTGTTCCAATTAAATTTTCTATTATACTGTCCGAGAAAAATGAAATTGATATTTCTTTGTCTAAGAATTTTTTTTTAACAGCTTTTTTAAAATCAAGGTATGTTAAATAGCAGGCAAGCTTTGTGCTTCCTATTGCTTTATACCATTCAATAGGAAACGAACTATTGTTATGAAAATTCTCTACGGCACGAACAGAGTTAATTCCGTAAAGCGCATCGATTGGAATTTGTTTCTTTCCTATAAAATCTTCTTCTGTTCGCATAAAGATAAATTATAAATATTTATATGTTAGTGGTTAGTGGTTAGTGGTTAGTGATTAGTTGTTAGTGGTTAGTAGTTATATTTTCAAAATAGAAATTCCTTGATTTTCAGCACTTAAATATTTTGTTATTCCCATATTACTACGATAAATAGGAACACTGAAGAGCGCTGATTATACGGATATTTCACGGATATTGATGCGTCTGCATTAAAAACTAACCACTAACCACTAACTTATTTATTATTTCGTCTTTTACTGATTGGAGGATAAGATATATTGACTTTAAATTATCTAAGTTGAGGCAGTTGAAATCTGATGAAACGAAATATTCGTAGTCGCCGTTGTCTAATTTATCAAGAATAACAAAAGTCCATGTACGACCGACTATATAACAACCTTTGATTGTATTTGTCTTGTTAATGGTTAGTGCAGCAAGCATAGCTGCAAGAACTTGATGTTCAGGATCGCCTGTTGGTTCTAACGAAGGTTTATATTCCTGAAAGAAAAAATATGGAGAACAAGGATAAGAGATGCCAGTAGCAACCATAAAGTCTGGACGACCAGTAAGAACATGATTATTCAGTCGACAGTTTACACTATATTCGTACCAATCTTTTATACCTTTCTTTTTATAACTAAAATTTACACGGTTTAGAATACTGCTTATAAATTTAGCTGTTAATGTGGCTTCATTATAAAGTCGAAGTGATGTGAAGTTTATTTTTATTAAATTTTTAAGGAACTGTTCATCGTCTTTCTTAAATTTATAGTCATAAGAAAACCATTCTTTGAACTTATCATCATCATCTATCTGCTCAATATTTACGATAGCCTTTAACTTTTCTATTGTATTTTCAACACCAGAAGCCAACTGATATTCTCTAAGCAACAATTTCTTAAATTGTATTTTTCCTGACTCTGTATCTATTTTCATTTCTTCTTTTAATCTTTCTATTGCCGTAGTTATAGAAATTGAATAATGTGTTTTTTCGTCTGTCATAATAAAAAAATTAGAAATATTTATTGATTATATTTATTAAATGTCGGTAAATTTTAATTTTTTGGAATAGTAAATATTATTATAATAAATAATTTGATGCAAGGGTAAAAAGAAAATTGTAATTTTCAAAATTTTGATAATAATATATTGTCTGGGCTTAGTTTTTTTATATTTTTACCTGATCGTGTAAAAACTAATATTCCTTTTTTCTTCGGCGAGTTCTTTTACATCTTTTTCAAAACTCAAAGCAGCAAAAGCTCCTATGATAGAATAATTTTTTAGTTCTGGAAAAAGTTGTTTGAATTTCGGCATTGCTTCTTCGCAAAATTTTTCTACGTGGTATTTTTTCAAATTATATTCAACATCAACAACCAAAATTTCATTAGTATTAAACAAAACAATATCGTATTTACCTTCAATATTAGTACTTCTAATTCTACGTTGTTTGTTTTGATCAGAATAATCGTATTTTATGCCAGCTATTTTTAAGTTATCATTAAATCCATGAAAGAAAAACTCATCCACATCTTCGTATTTTGTATCGTTAACTACCAAATTATCATCAAATCCTAGAAAAGAAAACTCCTCCGCAAAATTCCCTTGATTGTTATTAATACCTTCTATCTGTTTGCCTATTTCCTTTAAAGATTTTTCAGTCTTTTCAAATCTTTCTTCATATCTCTCTTCCCTTCTTTTATTTTCTTTAACATATTTCTCAAATCTTTCATCTCTTTTTTTGTTTTCTTCCTTTATTTCTAACTGTATAACAGTTGTTTTAATGAGTATATCTCGAACTTCTTTAAACATGTATTCCATAATATTAAAAAAATTAAATTAAAATTAATGTAAAGATAAAAAACTGGAAAAAAACGGTAATTTTTTGTAAAAACATTTTTAAATGTTACATTTATATATATATTTGCACCTCAAAAAAATTGAGCAAAGTGACTGAAAAAAATATTATGCAGTTCTAAAAAATAAAATTTTGATAGATACAATTGTTTAGATTAAAACTATAAAATTTTTCATATTCACAAAAAACAGTTGATATTTTTCATACATGTATAAGAAATTTTTAAACATGTAACGCTCTGTTTTTCTGTTTATTAGCATAGGCTTTAAACCTGCGGTAATGGATATAAAAATAAGAAATATTGACTGAAAAAAGAATACAAAAAATAGATATTTTAGATGTTCATTTTTTATGTTTAAATGATATAATAATTTATTATTTTGAGACAAAATTACAATAATTTATACCAAATTTAAATTAATATTTAATTTTTTTTATTTATTAATATAGATTATTGTGTTTTTTTAAATAAAAAAAAATTAAAATTTAAATCTTTAACCTAATCATTTATAATTAACATTTTATTAATACTAAATTTGAATTAGTATAACTGCTATTATTAATTTTGGTTTCTTGCCGTAACATTAAAAAGAGAAGTTTTTAAATATGCAAAACAAAGGAGCTATTACATTTTTTGCCATACTGTTGGCACTCGCGAGTATTTATCAGTTGTCATTTACTTTTGCAACATGGAACGTGAAAAAAGATGCAGAAGAATTCGCTGGAGGAGATTACAGTAAAGAGTCATATTATTTAGATTCGGTTTCCTCAGAACCGACATACCCACTTTTGGGTTTGACTTTTAAAGAATGCCAAAAACGAGAAATAAATCTGGGACTTGACTTGAAAGGTGGGATGAACGTTATTCTTGAAGTATCAGTTGTAGATTTGGTAAAAGCAATGTCGGATAACAGTAAAGATTCTACATTCAGGTCAGCCATTAGGCTTGCGGAAGAGAGACAGGAAGACAGTCAGGAAGATTTTATCTCTTTATTTTATGAGGCATTTAAAGAGGTCGATGCAAACGCAAAACTTGGTGCTATATTTGGCACTTATGCACTAAAAGACAGGATTAATTTTAACACACCAGATGAAGAAATACTCGATATTCTTCGAGAAGAAGCAACTGATGCAATAGATAATTCGCTGAACGTATTACGTTCAAGGATTGATAGATTCGGTGTGGTACAACCTACAATTCAAAAACTTGAAGGAAACTCAGGAAGAATTTTAGTCGAACTACCCGGTATTAAAGAACCTAAAAGAGTAAGAAAATTATTGCAGGGAACAGCTGATTTGCAATTTTGGGAAACGTATTATTATCCCGAAATTTATTCGTTTTTTATTACAGCTAATAATAAGATGAAAGAAATCAGAGCTGCTGAGAACCCAGAAGCATATAAAGATACAGCAGTAGCAGATACTTCAAATATTCTTGATGTAGCTGAAGCCGTTGAAAACGATACAACATTGCAGGATACATCAGGAGTTAAATTAGACGATATTCTAAATGATACTTTAAAAGACGAGTCTGTTGATAAAATATTGAACTTAAAAGAAGATTCGCTTAATAACGAACTTAAAGAAAAAGAAGGTTTCGATAATTTTATGAAAGAATACCCATTGTTTGCTGTTTTACGACCTTATGTTGGTAATAATAATCAACCAATAAAAACTGCGGCTGTTGGTTTTGCACATCAAAAAGATACAGCTAAGGTAAATGAAATTTTGAACCTTAAACAAATAAAACAAGTTTTTCCTCGTGAACTTAGTTTTGCATGGGAAGTTAAAGCTTTTGATGATAAAGGTGAAATGTTTAAGCTAATTGCACTGAAATCAAAAAAGGCTGGACAACCAGCTCTAAGTGGCGATGTTATAACAGGTGCAAGAGAAGAGACCGATAATGTTACAGGAGAATGGCAGGTTTCAATGTCTATGGATGCCGAAGGAACACAAAAATGGGCATTAATTACTAAAGAAAATATTGGAAAACAAATTGCAATTGTTCTTGATGGATATGTTTATTCGTATCCAGTTGTAAATAGTGAAATAAAAGGCGGAAGCTCTTCTATTTCTGGTAATTTTTCGCAAGAAGAAGCAAATGACCTTTCAAATATCTTAAAATCAGGTAAATTACCTGCACCAGCTTACATTATCGAAGAAGAAGTTGTAGGACCATCGCTTGGTAATGAAGCTGTAAATGCTGGTTTTATTTCTTTTATACTTGGCTTTGTTGTTATTTTGGTTTACATGTTTTTCTTTTATAAATCGGCAGGGCTTGTTGCAGATATTGCTTTGTTAGCAAATATTCTTTTTATTTTTGGAGTACTTGCATCACTCGGAGCAGTGCTTACATTGCCTGGAATTGCTGGTATTGTGCTGACAATAGGTATGTCGGTTGATGCAAATGTTCTAATTTATGAAAGAATTAAAGAGGAAATGAAACGTGGAAAAGGTCTAAAACTTGCACTATCCGATGGATATAAACATGCTTATTCTGCAATTATTGATGCAAACTTAACAACACTTATTACAGGTATTATTCTTTATATATTCGGGCACGGCCCAATAAAAGGTTTTGCAACAACATTAATAATAGGTATATTAACATCATTATTCTCGGCAATATTTATATCTCGTCTTATTTTCGCAACAATGTTGAGCAAAAATAAGAATATTAGTTTTTTTAATAAAATAACAGAGAACGCTTTTAAAAATACTAAAATAGATTTTATTAGTAAACGAAAAACAGCTTATATAATATCTGGTATTGTTATTGTATCTGGTTTGGTATCTTTGTTTGTAAACGGATTAAATTTTGGTGTTGATTTTAAAGGAGGTAGAACTTATGTTGTTCGATTTGAAAAACCAGTGAACACAACAGCAATTGCGGAAGACCTTAAAGCAGTCTTTGACAACGAAACACCTGAGGTTAAAACATACGGACAATCAAATCAAGTTAAAATTGTAACAAAATATTTAATAGACAATAAAGATTCAGAATCAGATAATATCGTAGAAACAAAATTGTACGAAGGTCTGAAAGCAGAACTCGGCACAAATGTTTCTTTTGATGAGTTCCTTGAAAAGAACAGACAAAGTTCGCGTAAAGTAGGTCCAACGATAGCTGATGATATTAAAGTAGCTGCCTTGTGGTCTGTTATGTTTTCGCTGATTGCAATATTCCTTTATATATTCGGAAGATTTAGAAATTGGCAGTTTGGACTCGGCGCAATTGCCGCACTTACACACGATGTTTTAATTGTTATAGGTTTATTTTCATTATTGTATCCAATAATGCCGTTTTCATTAGAAATAAATCAGGCTTTTATTGCAGCAATTCTAACAGTCGTTGGTTATTCTGTAAACGATACAGTTGTTGTATTTGACAGAATACGTGAGTATCTTTCGTTAAGCAAATCGAAAGAGAAAAAAACAGTTTACAACGAAGCATTAAACAGTACAGTAAGCCGTACATTTAATACATCAATAAGTACGTTCTTTGTGTTGCTTGCAATATTTATTTTCGGAGGTGAGGTCATACAAGGTTTTGTGTTTGCATTATTGATAGGTGTAATTGTTGGAACATATTCTTCATTGTTTATTGCAACACCTGTTGTTTTTGATACAGTTAAAAAAAGTAAAACACAACAAAAAATTATTGAAAACCAAGAACGCAGAGAAACCAAGAAAAAAAGTAGAGATTATAGAGGTAAAAAGAAAAGAAAATCAGAATAAATAATTTATATAAACTGTCGGCGTGGTTTTAAACAACTCCGACAGTAATTTATTGTCCTACTTTGTGTGGGTAGCCGTGATTTATAACATAAATATCAAATTCAAAATAAATTAAAAAAACCTGTCGGCTTCTTGAAAAAGCTAACAGGTTTTTTAATTGATTAATATAAATAAGTTGCGATTAGTTTAATTAATTTGTAAACAGACAAAATAAAAAATTATCTTATGAATTTTTCAGAGTTAGTTAAATTTCGTCAAAGTGTAAGAGCTTACAAACATGATAAAATAGAGCCTGAAAAAATATTAAAATGTATTGAAGCGGCACGGCTTGCACCTTCTGCTTGTAATTCTCAGCCTTGGAGATTTATCATAATCGACAAACATGAGCTTAAAAATAAGATAGCACAAACCACTGCAAATAGATTTATACCGTTAAATCATTTTACAAATCAAGCTCCTGTTCATATTGTAATTGTGAACGAAGGTTCTAATTTTACAGCTTCGTTAGGCAATAAAATAAAGAACAAAAAATACAGTTTATATGATATTGGAATTGCAGCTGAACATTTTTGTTTACAAGCTGCCGACGAAGGACTCGGTACTTGTATTCTGGGTTGGTTCGATGAAAAAAAATTAAAGAAACTATTGAAAATACCAAATAATAAACGACCAGAACTGATTATAACATTAGGATATCCAAACGAAAAATTAAGAAAAAAGAAAAGAAAAAAAATCGAAAAAATAATTTCATATAATGAGTATTGAACTAATAAATATATCTAAAAAATATAGCGATTTTGCTTTAAAAAATATTAGTTTTAAAGTCGAGCATGGCGAATATCATATATTGCTGGGGCGTTCAGGAGCTGGAAAATCTTTGATATTTGAAATAATAGCTGGCTTCAAAAAACCAGACAAAGGAAAGATATTGATAAATAAAATTGATATTACAAATAAAAAAATTCAAAATAGAAATGTAGCAGTTGTTTTTCAGGATCTCGCAATATTTCCTCACAAAACAGTACGCGAAAATATTGCTTATTCATTAAAAAGAAGAAAAAAAAAATCAGAAAGAAAAAAAATTGTGATGCGGTATGCACATGAAATGAATATTACTCATATTTTGGATAAAAAACCATATTACTTATCGGGAGGAGAAAGACAAAGAACAGTAATAGCGCGTACATTAGCCTCAGAACCAAAAATTCTGCTTCTTGACGAGCCACTATCGGCACTAGACATCCAACTAAAAAGTGAAATAAGAACATTATTAAAAAAATTAAACAAAAATGGATATACAGTAATTCATATTACACACGACTTCGATGAGGCTGTACGTTTGGCTGACCGTATAACAATAATTAACAAAGGTCATATTATTCAATCTGGAACTGTAAAAGAGGTTTTCAATCGTCCTAAGTCAAGATTTGTTGCTAATATTGCTGGTATAAATAATTTTTACAAAGGTAAATTGTTTGAAATTCAAAATAGTAAAACAAAAAAAGTTGTAATAAATAATAAAGTGTCATTTTTTATTCTTACAAACGAAGACAACGGATTTGGTTTTTTGATTATATCTAATAAAGATGTAATATTATCAGATAAATTTCACAAGTCTAGCGCAAGAAATAATTTTAAAGGCATCGTAACAAATATATGTTATGTAAGTCTTGGTATTGAAATTGAAATTGATATAGGAGTAAAAATATCTGCCGTGATTACAGAAACTTCATTAAACAAATTATGTATCAGAGAAGGTAAAGAAATTTGGGTCTCATTTAAAGCATCGGGAATAAAATTTATTAAAAATTGAAGCAATTAACTCTAAAAAAAGAAATTAATATAGTGAACGATAAAACTTAACAAGAAAAATTATTACACAT
>JAOZMB010000130.1 GCA_029934515.1 Bacteroidales bacterium | reverse complement strand
ATAATAAATATTTTACAAAAAACAAATCATAAGTTATTTTTTAACGATTACTAAATAAAAAAAAATTTTTTATTTATTTACAGTTTAATATATTTACATTTTTTTAATTTAAACATTTTAATATTATGAACATAAAAACATTTCTTTTTAGCTCTTCAAAAATTGGAATTATTCTTGGAATTATCACAATTATATATTCTGTATTGTTGTATATTTTAGATGTTAATATTTTTAATATTTCATTTTCAATAATTAATGTTTTGCTTGCCTTATTTTTAATATCTTTTTTATTTTTTGTTGGAGGAAAACGGTATAGGAATAATATAATGAAAGGATATATGAACTATGGACAGGCATTTTTATATTGTATTTTTGCTGGGGCGATTGCAGGAATTATTTCGTCTTTATATAATTATGTTTTTTATGAATTTATTGTTTCGCCTGATTACATTTCAAATATGATAAATTCGTATATGCTTGATTTAGAAAGATTAAAAGTTCCACAAGAAACTCTTGACAATACTTACAAAACATTCCAAGAACAAAAAAACTTACAGCCATACGAACGAGGATTGTATGATTTTGTTTCAGTGTTTTTGGGAAGTGCAATAGTTTCGTTAATAGTTTCAATATTTATTAAAAGAAAAAAACATATTTTTGATAAACAGTAAATTAACCAACAAGTTTATCCGTTGGTATATAATCATTTGTAATATTTTTACTAATAAGTTTATATAATTTTTCGTACTCTGGGTATTTTTTTAGAGCATCTAAATGTTTTTCAATAATTTTTATATCGTTTCTAACAGCTGGTCCTGTTTGTACATCATTCGGATTAAAATATTTTATTTTTTTTGTCGTTTCATTGATTAATGGAAGTAAAATATTGAAATCAATATTCTTTTTGTTAAGTAGTTGTTCGGCAATTGAATAAAAATAATTTGTAAAATTACAGGCAAAAACGGCAGCAATATGTATATATTTTCTTTCTTCGGAACTTATTGACAATACTTTATTAGAAATTTTATTTGCAATATTTTTTAATATTGACTCATTGGTTTTATTATTTGCCTCTATACATATTGGAACTTCATTAAAACTAATTTTTCTTTGTTTTGAAAAAGTTTGCAATGGATAAAAAATACCATAATTTGAAGACAAATCTTTCAAAATATCAATATCAGAACTCCCACTTGTATGTACAACAAGTTTATTTTTTATTTTACTTTTTAATATTTTACTTTTGCATATTCTAGGAAGAACATCATCGCTTACAGAAATAATATATAAATCAGCTTTATCTGATATTTTTTGTAAATCGTTTGTGTAACAGGTATTTAGAATATTAGCAAGTTTTTTAGCATTAGATTCTGTTCTACTAAAAATTTGAATAATTTCAAATCCTTTTGATTTTAACTCCTCAGATAAATGTACAGCAACATTACCAGAACCAATAAAAGTTATTTTCATTTTAGGTGTAATTTAAGTATATTTGAAAATTAGGTTACCAACATAAAGTTGGACATATAATAATTTGAAATTGTTCTAAATATTCAGTCTTTCTTAACTGTCTTATTAATTTTACAAAAGTATAAGAAAATAATGAAATTGAAAAAAAAACACTGTAACATACCTATTTTTATTCCAGAGTTGGCATGTCCGCACAGATGTATATTCTGCGACCAGAATAAAATTAGCGGTTCCGTCACTGTAACACAACCGTATGAAATATCACAAATAATAGAAAATTATTTAAGAACAATTCCTAAGAACAGAGATAAAGAAATAGCATTTTTTGGGGGCAGTTTTACAGGAATACAATACAGCTTGCAAGAGGAATATCTTAGGGAAGCATATAAGTTTGTCAAGAATAAAAGTGTTTCAGGTATTCGCCTCTCAACTCGTCCAGATTATATTGATGATAAAATTTTATCGTTATTAAAAAAATACGGAGTTACAACAGTAGAACTTGGCGCACAATCAACAGATGATTATGTTCTAAAAAAATCTGGAAGAGGTCATAATTATGAAGACATTAAACGTGCATCAAAACTTATTTTATCATTTGATATTAAACTTGGTTTGCAAATGATGATTGGTTTGCCCGAAGATACACTACAAAAATCAATAAAAACAGCAATAGATATTGTCTCTTTAAATGCCGAGAGTACAAGGATTTATCCAACTCTTGTTGTCAAAGGAACATTGCTTGAGACATTATTTAAACAAGGAAAATATAAACCACTTTACTTAAACGAGGCAACTATTTGGACAAAAGAAGTTATTAAAATTTTTGATAAAAATAATATTAATGTAATTAGAGTTGGATTGCATCCATCTGAGGAGTTGAATTTTGGAAAATCATTGATTGCTGGACCATATCATCATTCGTTCAGAGAACTTGTAAACACAGAAATATGGCATGATATTATCATGGAACAATTAGAAGGAATAACAAACAATGAAATTTATATAAATGTAAATAATAAACAACTGAACTATGCAATAGGTTACAAAAAAAGAAATATTAATTTGTTGTTAAAAAATGGAAATAAAGTAAAATTTATACCAAATCCGAATATTGAAAAATACGAAATGTCATTTAAATTAAAGAATATTATTACAAAATTTTAGAGCTATACAATCAAAAAACTCAATAAATACATTTTTTATGATACATCTATTTATCACATTTTAATATCTCATTATTATTTTCCTTGTTTTCATCGGATAGCAAATAAACAGGAACAGCCGAAAAAATAAGCCAAATATATGCACACAAATAAGACCTTGCTATAATTATTTCTGCAATAAAAAATGTTGAATACAGAAACAGAAATCCTACATATCTTGTTCTTTTTCTTTTATTTAAAAATAATCTTGAAATTGTAAAATAATTTAATAATGTCAAAACAATAATTCCTAAGAATACAAAAATACCATATTGCCTCCAATATGAGAGAATATTATGGATATAATTTCCTGTCCTATTTTTTTCTTTAATATCTCCCATAAAATCGCCAAATAATACATTTTCTTTTATGCTTTCAATACCTTCGTTCAACAGTTCAACTCTTTTTAACCTTGAATGATCTTCATTTTTTGTAAGTAATCTTAACATTCTGTGTTCCTGTAATTTTCTGTCGGAAACAGTGTAGTTCAAAGTAACAATAAAAATTCCAATTGCAATGACCGAAATAGTTAAAACAAAAATAGTTTGTTTGGGATAATATATTAGATAAAAAATTATAAAAGAAAATAGAAAAAGAAAAAATGATGTTCGCGACAAAAGAGTAAATAACAAAACTGCCGAAATTATTATATAAATAATCCTTCTTCGGTCTAATTTAACTATTAACAAAAAACTTAATAAAGCATAACTGTCGGCAAGCATTAAATATATTTGTGCTCCTTTTGTTAATATAGCAAATGAAGAATTTGTAATTGAGTAAAAGAAAATAATTAAGCTATAAATGCCCCACAATATTTTTATTAATTTATCGTATCGATTGTTTGCTATAATTTTTTGAATATAAAAACCTATAAGTAAAAAAACCCAAGGATGTATTATTGCATCGGGTAATGTTTTTATAATACTATTTGTATCATAATCTTTAAACAAAAAAGGTAATTGAATAGCCTGTAAAATATTTATAAATAATAAAATAAGCAATACAAAAATAATTCTATCATTAATTTTAACTTTGTTTTTATAAATCAGGTAAATGATTGCAATACAAATAGATACAGATAAAAATATTAATAATACAGCCGAAATATTAACTCTTATTCCTCCGTGTACGTATTCAAAATATTTAAGTACAGGACGGAAAAAACTAATAATTAATATCATTACCAATGAAAAAAACTTTATTAATTGCTGTGTTGCTTGAAAACTAATTTTCATTATTTAAGATATTTAGAATATTAATATATAATTTTTTGCTGTCAATTGAAGTATTAATAAAATTAGAATTATGCCAAAGAAAAACAAAATTGCCTGAATATTTTCTTACAATATTTATAGATTCTGTAATTTTATCTATAAACTTTTTTTCATTATTTATATTCATATAAGAAAGAAATGTTGTCTCCATAAAAATTAACGGACTCTCTTTTAAAGTTAATTTTTTCTGACTTAAAATATTAAAAACACTAAATTCGTAACATACGCCGCACCTAAAATTCAAAAATTCGGGATAATACATTGTACTGTTTTTTTTCATATTATTATCTTCCCATATTTGCCATGTTGTTGGTATTTCAAATTTCAGAAAATGCTGTCTTCCAGTTTTTATTTTTTGTTTTGCGTTTATTGTTAATCTGTCATATTCTTTTTTCCATTGTTCTGGATTATTATAAGAATAATAACTTGGGTGAAAACCAATTATATGATTTTGTAAATTTATTTTGCTTATTAATTTTGTTGATTTATTATTAGAAATTTTATAGTTACTATTGAGACTTGATTTATTTTCAGTCATAAAATAAAACTCTGCTTTTTTATTTACTCGTTCTGCTTGCTTCATCAAAAAATCAAAAGTATCAAAATTATCTTTTTCAATTTTCAAAACCGACAAAAAATAGTTTTTAATATTATTTTTTGCGAGGCGTATATTTCGACGTTTAACAATATCTCCGAGAATAGTTTTTATAAAATTTATAAAATTTGTCCAGTTGGCAATTAAATCAACATCGTGTGTAATTGTAAAGTCAAAATTAGAATTTTTACGTTTCTGATTACAATTCAAATGTTTCAAAAAGTTCCACAACATTTCAATATATTCATTAACAATAGGTCGTTGCAGGAAATTCTGTTTGTATGCCAATGATGTTTTTGCTGGAAATCTGTTATGTTCATCTCTGTTTTCTTCGACAAATTCTTCCCAACGTGTAAGCATAAAAAAAGAAGCTGCAAATATATCATTTTCGCAAATAATCTCATCTTTTTTTATAATTAAATTCTCTGTGCCAAACAAAACAGGAATATTTTTTTCTGTTGTAAATTGATTTTTAGCATAAATAATTTTTTCTGGAATATTTTTTTTGTCCAAATAAGACTTCTCCGATTTGAATTTTCCAAAAAAAGCATCTTTTATAATAATATTATTTTTATTCGGCAAAACAATTTTATAATTTTCGTTATCGTATAGCAACAAATTGTATTTTAAACCCAAAAATTCATCGAAAAAAATATCAATAATATATTCTCTTTCTTTCGTATTATTGTTCGGTATGTAAATATTTATTTTGTGCATTTTATTAAAATAATTTTTCTTCATTTACTGATGTAACAACCATTTCCAAATTGGTTTGACTTCGATTTTTTTATTTTTGTATGTCAATATTTCTTCTTCGTCTTCTGTAATTATAATCCCGACAGATAATTTATAAACTTCCATAGCTTCGTATAAACCTCTGATTTCTCGTTCTTTTGTATTAATATTATACAATGAAACAGACACTTGAATTGCCTGAGTTATTTTCATTCCTTCGTGTATTACAAAATCACATTCAAATTTATTTTTGTGATAATATATTTTATACATTCTTCTTTTTAGTTCCAGAAAAACAATATTTTCCAATATTCTTCCTTTATTTTCAGAGAAAGAAAAACTTATAATATTTGCAAGTGCTGTATCTATAAAATATATTTTTTTAGGATTTTTTATTTGTTTTTTCAAAGAAAAATCGTATTTACTTATAAGGAAAATCAAATAAGTATTTTGCAAATAACCAAGATAATTTTTTATTGTTGAGGCATTTTTAACGTTCAGCATTTTTGCCAAATTATTATACGAAACTTGTTTTGAAATATTACTTGCCAGATAATAAGTAAGTTCGAGCATTATGCTTTCATTTGTCAATTTGTTGCGAACCAAAACATCTTTATACAAAATACTATTGAATAAAGATTTCAAATATTCTGGATTTTTATTTTTTACGAATACTGGCAATCCTCCTGTTTTTGTATATTTGTAATAATTTTTCAGAAGTTTTACTTTTCCTGTTGTAGAATAAAAGGTTTCTTTGTCGAAATTAATACCTGTAAATTTTAAAAATTCTCTAAAAGAAAAAGGAAACAAGTCAAATTGATAATGCCTTCCTGTGAGGTGCGTACCGAGTTCTTTACTAAGCATTTGTGCGTTTGAGCCAGTTATAAATATTTTATTTCCGTAATCGTATAATCTACGAATAAATCGTTCCCAAAACGGAATATTTTGTATTTCATCGAAGTAGAAAGTTTTTTGCTCGCCGAATAATTCAATAAAAGTCTCGTGTAAATTTTGAAAATCTGCTACTGTAAAATTAAAAATTCTTTCATCATCGAAGTTCAAAAAATAATCTTTTTCGTTCTGCCTATTTCTGATTTGATTTAACAAGGTTGATTTTCCGCATCTTCGTATTCCAGAGATTATTGTTATTTCCTCATCATCGGGAAGTAATAACAATTTATCTCGTATAATATTTTTTGTCTTTCTCAGAAAAAAACGTTGGTCTGAAATTATTTTTTTTAATATACTTTTTTGTATCATTTGTAAATTTATTCGTTAAAATTATTTTCACAAAAATAAAAGTTTTTTTTATAAAAAGAAACATTTTTATAAAAATTTCTATTTACAATAGATACTTTTACAAAAAAGTTATTATTGACAATACCAACTTTCAACAAATTATTATTTAAGTTCCACAAATTTATCAAATAAAATATCAATTATGTCTTTTTGTCTGTCATAAATATTTATTTCGTTCTTCGTGATTTATTAAAAAATTTTTTAACAAAATCTCGTAATTCTCGTATAAAAATTATTAAATACTCTGCATAATAATACAGCATAGTATCACTTCTTTTCCAGACATCTTTAAATTCTATTTCAGTATTATTATCATCGAACTTCTGGAAGTTATTTCCAGTTTGGAATTTTACTAATTTACCGTGAAAAAAACCAGTTTTCCATAAATAACCGATTTTATTTTCCTGCCGAAAATTTTTATAGTTTATATCAATTATTGATTTTACAAAGTTAATATTGTTATCAACAGCCAACTGAAGCGGGCCCCAAAATCTTGGATTAACTTCTATTGCATAAAATAATTCTGTTTTTACATCTTTTTTTAGTTCAAACATCATCACCCCTTCCCATTTCATATCTTTCATCATATTATCTATTTTTCTTATCATTTCGTCTGGCAGATATGAAGGCTTTGCTTTTATAATTGATTTTCCTCCAGGTTGTTGTATTAGATTTTTTTGCACGAAAAATGTTTTTTTTTCACCAGCTCTGTAATGAGCGCAGTAATAATAACTTTGTCCGTAAACATAATTCTGAATAAAATGTTTTGTCAAATCTAAATTTAATTTCTTAAATTTTTCAAAAGATTTTTGATTTTCAATTAGTAATGGTATTTTAAGGACATTTTTTTCACTGCTTAAACATTTAGGTTTTACTACAAATTTTTGTTTGTAGATTTTATCAGCGACTTCGATATTTTGCGGAACAGGAATATTGTATTTAATACATATTTCAACAAAACTTTTTTTATTTGAAATATTTTTATAAACATCAATATTCGGCATAGGTAGTTCGATATTTTTTTTCAAAAATAAATCTTTGTTCTTACCTATTTCTCGCAGTAATTCTTCTCCGTTCGGAATAATAATAAATGAACCTATTTTTTTATGCAAATTATTAATGAACGGAATAATTTTATCCAAACTTTCATATTCATAAACAAATTTTTTTTTAATATATTTTTTAAATCTTATCCTGTGAGATAAAGTTATCTTTTCAAAAGCAATATGAATTGTAATATTTGAAATATTACTTAACACTCTCAACTGTGTTACAACTGCTCGCCAATTAGTTACAAATATCAAAACATTTTTCATTGAATACAAATTATTATTTTATATTTTTACAGATAAATATAGGGCGTTGCATAAATCTGTAATCATTATTTGAAATTTTTAGTTTATTCATTATTTTTGATAATAATTCCTTTCTTTTGTTCAATATAGGATGTATATTTTCTGATTTTTTAATTTCAAAATCTTTGTACTCTGGTTTAACTACATCTTGAATTAATCCACAGTTTACAATTTCTAAACCAGCTTTGTATATTAAATTTACCGAAAAATCTATTATTTCATTTTCTTTGCAAAGCGCTGTGTCATGTCCCAGCCATGTATATCCTGTTTGGAATACAATAAATTTTGTCTTTTTAGATATTTTGGTTAAATATTCAACAGCATAATCAAACCATTTTTCTTGATTTGGAACATATTTGCTGTCAAAATCTTCTCCAGCATGTTGTACCACATTAAACAAAAGTATTATATCCGATTTAGGTAAACTTTCAATTGCATCTTTATCAATACCTTTTGCAATATTAGAAAAATTTTCATTGATATTTAATTCTTTTTTTACTTTTGAAATAGCTTCATTATGTTTTTTGTTTGGTTCATAAGTAGTTATTTTGGCATTTTTTTCCTTGTATAAGCGAAATGAAAAATATCCAATATTTGCTCCAATATCAATAATTTTTTTATTTGAGAAGTTTATTTTCTCCGCGAACCATTCATATCGTTTGTCATCTAAACGGCGAGAATAACTATTTTTTTGTAATTTTGGATATTTTTTTATTAATTCTGGTGGAAGCATTTGGTATAAACCGTGTTTAGCCTCTGATTCAAATAATTGTATTAATTCTTTCATTTATTGTGATTATATTAATAATTTAAGATTGATTATTTTATCATATCAGCTGGCAAAGGTATTAAAAATACATTGGTTTGTGAGAAAACTTTTTTATTTTTTACATAAAAAGTTATTTTAAGACGATTCATGTTGTATTGGTTTCAAAACACAGCGGACACTTAGAGTAGCAAAATAATAATTTTGAATTTAATAATATATCTTAATCATTTATCAGCACAAAAAGAAATATTTCGGTCTATTTTAACAGACCGAAATATTTCAGGTAAAATCAATTTTAATTATATTACATTTCTTTTTCTTTTTTCATTATTTA
>JAOZMB010000129.1 GCA_029934515.1 Bacteroidales bacterium | reverse complement strand
ATCAGGTGTAAACCAATTCGTAATTCATAATTTATAATTCGTAATTTACTTAGTACCTCAATTTCTTTATTGGAAACATTATTTTATCTGAACAAGTAACAATATTTTTCTTATTTCTTATTTTTTCAATCCTTCCATGAAATAATGTTTTGTTGTTTTTCCTTGCGCTTGGCAGGTATTTTCACATGTTGCCGACCTGTTGTTCTCTCATTATCATGTAAAAAACACTTGACAGGCGCAGAGAATAAAATATTTTTTATTTAAAAAATCAAAAAAATAAAAACCTTATTGAACTTGAAAAATCTATTATTTATAATATCATTTTTTCTGTTATGCCAATACGCAAACGCTCAAACACTTGGCAATTTAAGAACAAAAAAAATAATGTTTACTTCCGATACTGTAACTATTGACAGTCTAAGTATTGTTCCTGCTTCGCTTATTTTTTATAATATAGATGGTAAAATAATTGATAAAAAAAATTATACGGTTGATTATGCAAAATCTGCAATTATATTAAAAACAAATTCAGAAAAAATAATAAAAATATCCTACCGCGTTTTTCCTTACAATTTTTCAAAAAGTGTTTATAACAAAAAATATGACACTTTAATTATCAACGGAAAAGCAACTTTACCTTACAGATATAAAAAAGAAAGAGAAAAAAAAGATGATTTTTTTTCAAATTCAAATATTAGCAAAAGTGGAAGTATTTCACGTGGAATTACAGTAGGAAATAATCAAGACGCTACCGTAAATTCAGAGCTAAATTTACAACTCGCTGGAAAAATAAGCTCTGATATATCAATACTCGCCGCTGTTTCCGATGATAATATTCCTATTCAACCTGAGGGAACATCGCAAAATATAAGAGAGTTTGATAAAGTTTATATTCAACTATTCACCAAAAAAAGTAAACTCACAGCTGGCGATTTTGAAATCAATAAACCAGAAGGATATTTTATTAATTTGAATAAAAAAGTTCAAGGCGCTTCTTTTGAAACAATATTTAAAATGCCAAAAAAAACAAAATTAAAAAGTTCATTAAGCGGAGCAGTCGCAAAAGGAAAATTTAATAGATTGCAAATAAAAGGAACAGAAGGAAACCAAGGACCTTATAAACTATCAGGAGCAAATAACGAAAATTATATTGTTGTACTTTCAGGAAGCGAAAAAGTATATATTGACGGAGAACTTACAGAACGCGGAAATAATTTTGATTATATTATTGACTACAATGCTGGTGAAATAACTTTTACAAGTAAAAGATTAATTACAAAAGATAAAAGAATTATAATAGAATTTGAATATTCGGAAAGATATTTTGTGCGATTTACAGCATCATCGGAGAACGTTTTTACTACAAAAAAAGCTAAATTCTATTTTAATTTTTTCATGGAAACTGATGATAAAAATCAAACAATACAACAAGATTTTTCTGATGAAAATAAGTTGTTTTTGAGTTCGATAGGCGATAATTTACAAAATGCAATAATACAAAATGTCAGCCAGATTGATACTTTTGTAAACGATGAAATTTTATATAGAAGAACAGACAGCACAATTTCAGGTAATTTATACGATGATATATATATTTATTCCACAAATCCAGAAGTTGCTGTTTATAGACTTGGTTTTTCGTATGTTGGCAAAAATAATGGAAATTATATAAGAATAAAAAGTAATGCAAACGGAAAAGTATATCAGTGGACTGAACCCGTAAAAGGTATTCCGCAAGGAGATTACGAGCCAGTGAAAATGCTTGTTAGTCCAAAGAAAAAACAAATTTTTAGTTTCGGAGGCAATTACAATTTAAACAAACTAACATCAATATCTTACGAGACAGCATACACAAATAATGATTTGAACACTTTTTCGGAAAAAGATGCCGAAGATGATAAAGGATTTGCAATGTTTCTGAAATTAAAACTCGGATTATTGAAAAAAGATACAAGCAAAATAAGTTTAACAGCAAATGTAAGTTATTTTTTTACACACAAATATTTCAATGCCGCCGAACCATACAGAGATACAGAATTTGCAAGAAATTGGAACATGACAGAAAATAATATCAAAACAAATGAAAATATGCTAAATTTTAGTTTGAATTTTAAAAAACAAAAAACAATTTCTGGCGCATACATGATAAATTTAATGAACAGACAAACAAATTATAAAGCAGTGAAAAATAAAATACAATTCTCAGTGAAAAAGCAAAAAATAAAATATTATATCTCAGGAGGTCAATTAATATCGGAAGACACAATTAACAATACAAATTTTATTAGATACGAAGTAGGCGCAGAAAAATTTTTAAAATTTATAAATATCGGATTACGTGACAACGGCGAACGAAATATTTGGAAAAACTCAAACACTGACAGCTTGCAAAATAACAGCTATATGTTTAATACTTATGAATTTTTTGCAAAAAGTCCTGAAAATTTTGAGAACAAAATATTTTTAAGTTATAAGAACAGAAAAGATTTTAATCAAAACGAAAATGAAATGAATTTATCAAGTGCTTCGCAGGATTTTAATATAAGAACGGAACTTCTAAAAAATAAAAAAAATATATTCAAAACAGGAATTACTTATCGAAAATTGAATATTGAAGACTCAACATTAACAGAAAATAAACCCGAAAAAACACTGACCGGACGAGTGGAAAATTCATTAAAACTGTTCAAAGGTGCGATAATGACTTCAAGTTTTTTGGAACACGGGACTGGTTTGGAAATCAAAAAAGAATATTCGTATATAAAAGTGCAGTCTGGTAGTGGCGTTTTTGCATGGAAAGATTTCAATAATAATAACATTAAAGAACTGAATGAATTTGTGATAAGTAATTTCTCTGATGAAGCAGAATATATAAAAATCGTTTTGCCATCGGAAGAATTTGAAAAAGTTTATAATCAAAGTTTAAGTCAGACGTTGCAATTGAACCCAAAAAGAATTTGGTATAAAGAAAAAGGATTACGAGGTTTTGCGTCTTTTTTTTCTGATAAATTTATTTTTAAGTTAAATAGAAAAATAAACGAAAACGAAAAATATTATAAAATAAATGTTGCAGATACTGGTCTGATAAGTTATTTAACATCGATAAGAAATACTTTTTCTTGTAAATTATTCGGCGGTAAAACCCAGAGCGATTATATTTATATGAAACAGAAAAATAAAATTATGTCGCTAAATGGTGCAGATACAAGGCTTAATGTTTTTCATTCGTTTGTTTTGAGACAGACGGTTAAGGATTTTATATTTATCAACGAAATAAAAACTGGAAATAAGAACTATTCATCGTTTTTTTTTTCGGAAAATGATTATAAAATAAACATCAAAGAAAATAAATTTACAGGTGCTTACAAAATAAGTTCCACAAATCAGGCAAAAATAACTTTCAAAATAAACAACAAAGTAAACACAAATGGTAACGAAACACTCAAAGGAATTGATTTAGGTGGCGGTATGCAGCTCGGCGTATCAGGAAAAAGTAATCTTTCTGTTAAATTTAATTTTATAAAACTGTCGTTTTCAGGAGAAGAAAATACTTCAATTTCCTACGAAATACTTGAAGGTTTGGAGCCTGGAAAAAATTATTTATGGTCTACAGTTTGGCAAAAAAATATATCAAAACATTTCCGATTGGAGCTAAATTATCAAGGACGAAAAACCGAGAACAATAAAATTATCCATACAGGAGGAATGCAACTTAAAGCAATTTTTTGAAATTATTTGTTTTTATTTATATAATAATAAGAATATTTTTTCAAAAAAATTATAATAAATAAAAAAAAATAATACTTTTGCAAAAATTCAAATATGCTCACCGCTGAGAATTGTAATAATTAATATACAAATTAATGACCGAACAAATAGAAAGTATATTTCTTTTTAATCAAGATGCACCGCTTATTTTTACCCGATTTTATTTTTGGGCTTTTTTTGCATTTGTATTGGCTCTTTATTCTATTATATATAAAAAAGAAAAACCACGAAATGCTTATTTATTTCTTGTAAGTCTATTTTTTTATTATAAAACAAGTGGTTTTTTCTTTTTACTTTTGATATTTTCTACTATTGTAGATTTTTTTATAGGAAGGACAATTTATCGCTCTGATAATAAATTAAAGAAAAAACTTTTTTTGGCTCTTAGTATTGTTGTAAATCTTGGCGTTCTTTCTTATTATAAATATTCTGGTTTTTTTGTAGATAGTTTTAATTATTTTTTTGATTTGGATTTACAGCTTGTTGATTTGGTTGCCAAGTGGACGAATCAATTTGCTGGAACTCATTTTACGATTGATAAAATTATACTTCCAGTAGGAATTTCTTTTTTTACTTTCCAAACAATTAGTTATTCTGTTGATATATTTAGAGGAAAGTTAAAACCGGTAAATAGTATAATTGATTTTGGTTTTTATGTATCTTTTTTTCCTCAGCTTGTAGCTGGTCCTATTGTTCGTGCTTCTGAATTTATACCTCAACTTTACAAAAAATACAACATTACAAAGGCTGATTTTGGTATAGCAATATTTATGATACTCAACGGTTTGTTGAAGAAATTATTTATTTCTGATTATATTGCCGTAAATTTTATAGACCGTGTTTTTTCAAATCCTATGACTTTTTCTGGTTTCGAGAACCTTATGGCGCTTTACGGATATTCGATTCAAGTTTATGCCGATTTTTCTGGATATACAGATATTGCTATCGGTGTTGCTTTGCTGATGGGTTTCCGACTTCCTGTAAATTTTAATTCACCTTACAAAGCACTGCATACTGGCGAATTTTGGAAAAGATGGCATATTTCTCTTTCAACATGGCTAAAAGATTATCTATACATACCGCTCGGAGGTAACAGAAAAGGAAAAACCAGAACAAATATTAATCTTATGCTCACTATGTTACTTGGCGGATTGTGGCACGGTGCAAGTTGGCAATTTGTTATTTGGGGCGGTTTGAATGGAATAGGTTTGATAATTTATAAAAATTGGAGGAAAATAAGTCCTTTCAGAGATAATCGAACTTGGGCTGTCAGGTTTTATGCAATTTTTTTAACATTCAATTTTATTACAGCAACACGTATATGGTTTCGTGCCGAGAGCATGGAGGCTGCAAACGGAATTATGCACCAGATAACAAACGCTTTTGATTTTGCACAAATTGGAGAAATCATTATTGTCTACAAAAATATTTTTGCGTTGATGGTGCTTGCTTTGTTTATACACTGGCTTCCTGTGAGTTTCAAAAATCGTTATAAATCATGGTTTGTAGAAATGCCACAGTGGGCAAAAGTCATAACAACTGTAATAATTATATTTATTATTTGGCAAGTTAGAACAGCTGATTTACAGCCTTTTATTTATTTTCAATTTTAAAAAACGATGTTAAATTAATTAATTCTTTTGCTTGTTCTGATAATTCGACAGAGTTGAATTCTGTTTCCTGTGAAATTAAGGCATTTTGTTGCGACAGTTGGTTTAGTTGTGTAATTTCTATATTTATTTGATTTGCTCCTTCTTCTTGCTCTGAGCTTGTTGTATTAATATTGTTTATAAGATCGACTGTTTTGCTTATTTCTTCGACAGCTTTTTTCAACGAATTTACCGATTTATCTGCTATTTCTATTCCAGTGTTTGAGAGGTCGTCAATTCTGTCGGCTGCTGTTCTGCTGTCATCAGCAAGATTTCTTATAGCGCTTGCAATTACGGCAAAGCTTTTTCCGTATTTTCCTGCTTTTGCCGATTCTACTGTCGCATTTAGAGCGAGTATATTTGTTTTTGCAGCTATTTCATTAATTACAGCATTTTTTTTTATTATTATCTTCAGAGCATCTGCTGTTTGCTGGACATTATTGCTACTTTTATATATTGTTTTTGCCAGCATTTCGCTTATATTTTTTGTTACTTGCGCGTTTTGAGAATTTTGCATAATACTTGCAAGCATCTCTTCTACCGAACCAGCCACTTCTTCTGTTGCGGTAGCAAGCGAGTTCGCACCGTTAGCCATTAACTCTGATGCTGAATGAAATTTTTCACTAGTATTTGCAGTTTTTCCTGCTTGTAATGTAATTTTGCCAATTATTTCTTTCAATTTTTCTGTCATCATTTTAATTGCTTCTGCAAGTATTCCTATTTCATCGGAACTTTCTTTTTTAATTATAACATTCAAATTTCCTGATGATAGCATACTTGCTTTATCAGATAATCTAATAAGTGGTTTTGTCATTCTTTTACCAATAAAAATTATAAATGCAGATGCAACAAAAAGTAAACAAATAATAATAAATAGCATCTTTATTAAATATTCTGTTTGCGCATTTTTCATAAGATCAACTGCCTCATCAATATCATCAATATGATTGCCTGTACCTATTATCCAACCGAATGGTTCATAAATTTTCACATAACTTCTTTTTGGTAAAGGTTTACCGCCTACTATTTTTGGGAATCTATAGTCTAAAAAACCACCTCCTTTTTTGCCTTGTCTAATAAATTCTTTTACAATAAATTTTCCGTCTGAATCTTTTAGTCCGATTCGATTTTTTCCTTCAAAAGTTCTTATACTTGAAACGATGTTTGTTCCATCAGTGCTGTCGACCCAAAAATATCCGTCTTTACCATATTTTAGACCTCTAATTAGTTCGGCACTTATTATTTTTGCACTGTCGAGAGAATATTTTTTCTCAAAATAGTTTCCTAAAACAACATCAAGCATTGTCAATACTGTTTGGATTTCTCGTTGTGCTGTTGTATCAAAATTATTGCGCATTGTTTTTTCATAAGCAAATAATGAACTTTTATCTGAACTTGTTGTCATATAAAAAATCATAATTCCTATTGTAATACCAACAATCATAGTTGGTATTAATGCTAAAAATATTATTTTAATGCTTATTTTTTTCATATACATTAATTTAATTGAAAACTTAATGATTTAAAAAACTATTAACAAATAAAGTGCAAAAGTTTTAAAAAAAGATATATTTCACAATTTTGTTATTTTAAAAAATACAAAACTAATTAAAAAATGCTTTATTCTGAAAATTTTGAATATAAAATATTATTTATTAAGATAAAAAATCTAATAAAATAAAAAAAGATGAAGTCTCGGCACTGGGTTCAGTTTAATTATTTTGGTTTTAAGTTGTAATTTTGAGATAAAATAATTCTTCAAAAGAAAACCCATTAGTAAATTACGAATTATAAATTATGAATTACGAATTGGTTTACAACTGATAATAAATATTTTACAAAAGAATAAATCATAAGTTATTTTTTAATGATTACTTATCTACTATATAGCAATAGAATAATTGAAGAAAATAGCACGTAAACACAAAATAGAATATATAATTTCGGACAATACCGAAATGGCGGTTCTTAAAGAAATAAACTCTAATTATGCTGTTTCTGTAATGTCCGAACTTACCAGACTTGGAATGAAGAAAATGGCATTCATATTACCTAAAAATATATTTGTTAAAATGAGTGTCAAAAATTTTACGGAAGATAGTAAGAAAAAACAAGGAGAAATCAATAATATTGCACACTTCGATAGTGTCGAAAAAGCATAAAAATGGCTGACATAATAAAAGAGGCTTGATAAATTTCAAGTTTTATGTTTTTTTGAAAATACAAAAAACCTGAAATTTGTATCAAAATCTTCAATTTTTTAACTTTTAAATAATTTAGAATTTTATTGACTTTCATTCATTTTTCAAAAATACTTAATTTGTAATAACTGTTTTACCCAATATTCTCTCTCCTTTTTCAAGTAATGATAAAGTTTCTATTGCTTCATCTAATTTGACAGATTTGCCAATTATTGGTTTTATTTTTCCTGTTGCACTTAAACTTGCTAATTCTCTCAAATGCTCGTTATTTACACTTGCCATTATAATTTTGTATTTTGATGAAATTAGTCCGTGCAAAATATCAAATAAACCAGAAGGATTTATATTTAATAAAATACCTTTCTTTTTTAAAATTGTTTTGGCTTTCTTATATGGTAAATTACCAACAGTATCGAAAATAATATCAAATTTTTTATCGTGTTGATAAACGTCTTGTTTTCTATAATCAATAACAAAATCTGCACCTAATTTTTTAGCAACATCAATGTTTTTACTACTACAAATACCTGTAATTTTTGTACCGAAGACTTTTGCAATTTGAGTTGCTATATGTCCTACTCCACCTGTGCAACCATTGATTAGTATTTCTTGGTTTTTTGTTATTTTTCCTTTTTCTTTAAGCGCAATTAAAGCAGTACCTCCAATCATTGCAAGACAAGATGCTTCTTCAAAACTAATATTATCTGGTTTTTTTTCAGTTAGACTTTCTTTTGCAATAATAAATTCGGAAAATGAACCTGCTTCTTTGTATGGTAGCCAGCCAAAAACATTGTCACCTACTTTAAATTTGGAATTTCCTTCGCCATTTTTTTTTACAATACCAGCAAAATCACAGCCAATACCTTTTGGGAATTTCTTTCCCGACATCATTTTTAAATCACCACTGCGAATTTTCCAATCAACAGGGTTTATAGATGCTGATTTAACTTCTATCAAAATTTCATCTGCCATTGGTGTTGGTTCTTCGATATTTGTAATTTTCAGTACTTCATTATTACCATATTGATTGTAAATAATTTTTCTCATTATTCTTTTCTCTTTTTTTCCTACTCGTATGGTTTTTCAGTTTCACCCCGTTTTTTTTGTGAGTTCTGGTCTCCACATTTTTAAAATTCTTTTATTATAATGATTCTTTCATCGCTTTTTAAAGTTCTTTTGTTAATGGAGTTTTTCCTTTTGCTCTTTTCAATAAAGCATTAAAAAGAGGAAGAAATGAATTTACTTGATTATTATCTAATTTCTTTAAAAAATCTTATTATTGTTTTGCTGAAACATTAATTTAATCTCATTATTATTTGTATCATGGAAGGCATTTTTCATAAACTCAGGAGGAGTTATTCTAATTCTGTTTCCAAGAAACTCATAATCAAGTTTATCGGAACTTGCCGCAGCACCCATAACAATAGCTTCAAGTATATTTGTTTTTCCAGAACCATTTGCTCC
>JAOZMB010000027.1 GCA_029934515.1 Bacteroidales bacterium | reverse complement strand
AAAACACAATTTCCAAATATAAGTTCTTATTTATTCCAATTAGAAAGCCAATTAGGTGGCGATTATTCAGAGTTGAATAAAAAAACTTACGGAAGCAAATCAACACATACAATATTATCATATTTTGAAAATGTAGAATTAAATATTGTAACTTTTTTGAGCGGAGAAAGAAAAGTGCAAAAGCCTATACACAAATACTTTAAACCTATTGAAAAAGAACAACTTATTTTTGCTGTAAAACTACTATCTAACGATTTGAAAAAATATAAATAGTTGTAAGATAGTGAAAAAAGTTTTTTAATATTAATATAGAAATCAATAACATATAATATATGACAATATCAAGCGTAGTGGTTCAGACACGTCCTGAATTTATGGATGGTGTAATTAATTCATTAAAAGAAAACAATCATTTGTGTGAATATCATCTTAATGATGAAGCTGGAAGAATTATCATAACAGTAGAAGGAGAGAGCACAGATGAAGAGATAAATAAATTAGGACATATTCAAAGGTTACCACATATTATTTCTGCTGAAATGATGTATTCATACAGCGAAGATGAATTAGAAAAATTAAGAGAAAATGTTGGTGGCAAAACACAACCTAATTGGCTTAACAAAGAAAATATAGATGCAAAAAATATAGTTTATAATGGCGATTTAAAAAAAAGGTTCTAACAAAAAAAACATTTTTATCGCTCTTTTTTTAATATTTGTTTATTTATAATGATTCTATATAAAGTGTTAAATATTTGATAATCTGTTATCAATATTTAATGTTATACAACGCAATACAAAATATTGATAAAAATATTTTAGTATTTATTATAAAATTTATAATTTTATTGCCTAAATAATATTTTTTTTTTAATTTAAAGTAGTAATTATGTCGAGATTTTTAAATTTGAAAACTCTGGTTCTTGGAGTACTAAGTTTTGCATTAATAGGTATTTTTGCCTATTCTTGCTCAACTGGAGAGACTGCAGGTAAAACAAAAACAAAAGCGAAGATTGATGCAGAAACTGAAAAATGTATCAAATGCCACGGAGAGAAAGGACACGGAAAAGCAATGGTAGAAGAGTGGAAAGGTAGTAAGCATGGTGAAGTTGGAGTAGGTTGTCTTGCATGCCATACAGCAAAAAAAGATGATATAGATGCTTACGAACATGAAGGTCACACAATTGCAACAATTGTAACACCTAACGACTGTAAAACATGCCATAAAAAAGAATCTGAGGAATTTCAGGCAAGTCACCATGCCGATGCAGGTATGATAATGGGTTCGCTTGATAACGTTCTTGCTGAAGTGGTTGAAGGACACAAAGCTTTTAATGATGGTTCAAACCCAGCAGCAGCAGCAGGTTGTCACCAATGTCATGGCTCAAGAGTAGAAATGCTTAAAGATGATGCCGGAAATGTAGTTAAAAATGAAAACGGAATTGCACAGTATGACCCTAAAACATGGCCAAATACAGGAATAGGACGTATTAACCTTGACGGTTCAAAAGGTTCATGCTCAGCATGTCATTCAAGACACGATTTTAGCAGCGAACTTGCACGTAATCCTGAAAATTGTGGTAAATGCCATCAAGGTCCAGACCATCCGCAGTTTGAAATATATCAATTATCAAAACACGGAGTCGCATTTTATGCACATAAAGACGAAATGAACCTTGCATCAGACAAATGGGTAGTAGGAGAAGACTATACGGCAGCACCAACTTGTGCAACATGCCACCTAAGTGCAACTCCAGACATGCCTGTTACTCACGAAGTAGGAGCAAGAATTAGCTGGACACTAAGACCAAAAGTATCTGAAAAACTTGATAACTGGGAAGAAAAAAGAGGAAATATGAAAAATGTTTGTTTACAGTGTCACCAAAATAGTGTAGTCGACGGACATTACTATCAGTTTGATAATGAAGTAGAACTTTATAATGAAAAATTCGGAAAACCAGCTCTTAAAATGTTTAAGTTGTTGAAATCAACTGGATTATTGACAGCAGCTAACTTTGATGAAAAAATTGAATGGACTTATTTCTACCTATGGCATCACGAAGGCAGAAGAGCAAGACACGGAGCAGCTATGATGTCTCCTGACTATACTCAATGGCACGGTAATTATGAAATTGCTGAAAGATGGTACATGGAAATGGTTCCTGAAATTAAAGAACTTATCGAACATGGTAAAAAAAGCGGTAAAGCAGCAGAAGCAAAACAAGTAGAAGAAGCTTTAAACGAAATACTTAACAGCGAACTTCATAAATGGTTCCTTGGTAAAGTAGACCCAGCAGAAGTTGCTAAAAGAAAAGAAGCATCTAAAAAATTCCGTGAACGTTATTCTATAAACTAATAAGTAATTAAAATTATATTGAAAAGACCTGCAAAATTGGCAGGTCTTTTTTTGTAAAAAAAAATATTAAAGTGATTTTTTTAATAAAATTTATATATTTGCAACAGTTTCTAAAAAAAAAAATATTAAAGTGAAAAATAAAAATAAAAAAAGAAAGCTGTTCAAACAGCCATGGCAGTATAAAGAAGGTTTCATAATTTCTATAATCCTTTTTATTTTGGGTATAGCGGTGAGTTTTATTACAGGAGGTAATCCTATAAGTATCCCAGCTTTCCCTACAAACCTAATACTAATTGTAATATACACGTTGTTGCTGGTTGCGATTTATTATTTTGAAAAAGAAAGTTCATTAGTGAAGTGGTTCTCAAAAATACCAGCAGCAATAACTTCTACAATTCTAATAACATTTTTGGCTGGTTTGCTCGGTTTTATTCCACAAATTCTACAGAAACCTTTAAACCCTGATATTTATTATATACTTGGTTTTACGCATCTTACAACAAGTTGGATGTTCGCTCTCGGTTATCTGTTTTTTGTTACAACACTGGGCTTTGCAACAGTAAAAATGTTTATGCCATTTCGACGAAAAAAATTAGGTACTATTTTAAGCCATCTTGGTTTATACATAATTATTATTACATCTTTTGCTGGAAACGGAGACCTTATTAGAGCACAAACAGGACTTTATATGAACAAACCAGCAAACGATACAATTACTGATTATGATTATGCTGTAAACCAAAAAATGTATAAAACTCCTTTCAAACTCAAATTAAATAAATTCGATATGAAAGAGTATAATCCTAAAATTGTTCTTGTTAATAATAAAACAAGTGAACTATTAGATGGAAATAATAAAATGCCATATTACGCAGAAGAAAATACATCAGGCGAATTTAAAAATTGGAAAATTACTGTTAAAAAATTCTTTCCATATTCTTTACCAACAGATTCGCTAATTAGTAATTTCCAACCAAAAGACCAATTCCCAGCTATCCCATCTGCTTTTGTTGAAATATCAAATATAAAAACAAATAAACAAATTACAAAAGGTTGGATAACATGTGGAAATTCAAAGAAACTTGCAAAATACACTGGATTACACAGAATGAATATTCCTAATATTAATAGATACGAAAAATATTTAACTACAGAAGACGGCTCTTCTTATTATTTTGCTATGTTAACGCCAGAACATAAAGAATATAGCTCTGAGGTTACAGCTATTATGCCAGACGGTAAAGAAATTGATTTTACATTAAAAGTAAATGAACCTAAAAAAATCGCTGGTTGGAATATATATCAACTTGGTTACAATGAAGACTATGGAAGATGGTCGAATTATAGTGTACTTGAGGTAAACAAAGATCCTTGGTTGCCTTTCGTTTATTTTGGAATTTTTGTTCTTATGGCAGGTGCATTTTATATATTTTGGCTTGGTAGGAAATTTAGCAAAGATTAAAATAATTATTAAAGTAAAACTGTCATTAATGGAATAAAAAAAACTGTCGAAGTGGCTTAAAACCATATCAACAGTTTTTTTTATATACATATTAATATTTAATTTCCAATTATAAACGGATTTTTATGTTTGGTTTGATGTTTTTTTCTTATTAATTCATATTTCCAGTCGCTGAGCATTTTAAAATATACTACCCCAAAATTATCCGAAGGACCAGGAGCCGAAATCATTAACAATTTACTTTCTGGATGTATAAAAAAATATGTAGGATATGCACCAATTTCATAATCTTTTAATACTTGATTATTTTCATCACAAAATAAAAATGTTCGTTTATAATTATTTTTTTTGATAAAATTATTCATCTCCCTAATACTATTACCTTTCCAGATGGTAATAATTTTTAGAAGTTCAGTATTTTTTTCGTTCATATCCTCCAACAAATCAAGGTCTTTCGAACAAGGATAATTATCTGAACAAAAATTTAGATAAATAAAATTGCCAGAAAAAGAACTTAACGAAAAAACATCGCCATTTTTACTTTCAAGTAAAAAATCAGGTGCCGGATTACCTGTTATCAATTTTGAAGCTTTATTAAAAAAACGTAATGCTATCTCGCGGTGCTTCTTTACTTCACTCTCTTGGCTTGCCGATTTTATTATTTCTAAAAATTTTTGTTTTGAATTTATATTGTTATAAAAAGAATAATGAAGGTTAATAAGCAATAAATATTCACGAAAAGAATTATCAATAAACTGTAACTTTTCAGATAACATAAAATTTATATCCTGCCAGCTTATATTAATTTCATTAAAATATTCCAAACTATCTAACCTTAAATCAAAAATGTATGATTTAAAAATTTTACTTAATGTTTTATTGTAAGACGGATTATTGTATAAAACAGTATTTTGACTAAAATAATCGTTCAAAATTTTTTCTTTATTCTTATTATAAGCGGTAAACCGTAACATTACAAATTTATATTTTTTATAATTATCAAAAAAAACATTATTAATATACGAGAGGCTGTCGTTAATCAATTTAATCTTCTCTTCAGTTATTTTCGAACTAATCCTACCTTTAAAATTAGTAAACAAAATATCTAAACTATTGTTATACAGTTTATTAAATTTTTTTATAGCATTATTAAGTTCGTATTTATCGCTGTTAAGTATTCTGAAATTAAACTCCTGCATCATGAAATAAGGGTTCACTTGGTCTGCTTTGTCCCTGAAAGTTCTCATCGGTAAAACTATCTTATACTCGCGTTCTGGTTCAATATATAAAGTTCCTCTAAAAACATGAAGGTCGATAAAAGTACATAAAGTTTCATTTGTATTTATTTCAAAACGAAAATTACCACTCGAATCAACGACTGTTTTAGCAAGTATTCTTTTATTTTTTAGAATAAAATCAGTATAAGTATATATTTCTAATTGGTCGCCAGCATAAGACTTTGCATTTCCACTTACTATCGATTTATTGGCATACAAGTAAACACCAAGAAATAAAAAAACCGTAAATATTAAAACTATTTTTTTCATAAAAATTAATAATTGATGATTGATAATTATAAGTTAAGTTCGCTTTTATTTGCAAGATTATTTATTAAACACAATTGCTAATGTTTTTTTTCTTTTCTGTTAATTATTGCAGATGAAATTATTGCTTGTTCAAGGTCAAAATCATCTTCCGAAGAATTGTTTATATTAGTTTGCTCTTTATGTTCTTTTTCTTTGGTCTCTATTTTTTCTTCTTCATCTGTGTTTGTTTCTATAGTTTTTTCATTGTCTGGGCTAATATCTTTTTCGGTAATATTAGACAACATTTTATCCATATTAACAAGAGGCGGTACATTTAATTCTTCTGTATATCGTGGTTTTATATGTTCTTTTTTGAATGAAAAAAATAACCATCCTGCAAAAAAAATAGCTGCAGCAACAATAATACTTGATGCAAAAATTATCATATTTCATTTATTATACAAATTAAACAAAAGATAATGAAAAAATAATTATTTGTTCTCAAAAACTTATTTATTATTACAAAATATACTATCTATTTTTACGTCTTTTTTCTCTTTCTTTTTCTCTTTTTCTCTCTCTTTCTTTAATACGTTTCATTGTTTTTTTATCTTGTAATGCGTTGTGTCTTTCTTTTCTTAGTTCTTGTAATCCTTTTGAAAATTTAATTTGTTTTTTTTTAGCTCGTTCGTTTAATGTTTTGTCTCTACCTTTCAGGACTCTTCCTTTTCCTTTATTCAATATAATTTTTTCTTTGGTAGTAAGTCCTAATTTCTCACGAAATTGTTTTTCTTTTTCATCGTATTTCAATATAACTTTTTGTCGATGAATGGCAAGTTCCATATTTTTGACTTTGTAATATTCTGCAACAATTTTATGACGTTCTCGCACCTCCATCCCTTGAAAATCTGATGTATCAATTCCATTTTTCTTATAAAATTTCAAAATATTATCAAGCCTATTTATTCTACTTTTAAGCATTGCTTCACGAAATTTTTCTGGTTTTTTTGAAGCTTTATTTAGTTTTCTTTTTTCTGACATCGACATTTCATCAGATTTTTTATTGAATAGTTTTCGTTCTTCTGGTGTGTTGCTGTATTTATTTCTTAACATTGTTGAATCATATTTTTCCCATTCTTTTATCAATGAATTTTGTTCTTCTTGGCTCATCAACAACCATTCTTCACCAGATATTTTTTTGGGAATAATTTCAGATATCCTATTCATCTTCGAATCAAACATACTTTTTTTAAATTTAATTCTTTTTTTCTTGGCACGTCTATATTTTATTTTTTTTATCCAAGACATATTTTTCCCGCGCTTTCGTAGTAAATTTCGTTCTTTTTCTGTAAGTTTATATTTTTGTATATTTACAGCAGAATCATATTTATGCCACGTTTCCATCTTTTCTTTCTTCTCCTCATTTGACATATTTAACCATTCAATTCTTAAAACTTTCTCTGGTTCTGGTGGAATTATAATTACATCTTCTGATTCTGAATATTCTTCATCTTTTTGAGAACGTCTAAAAAAACCAGATTTTTTTGATTTCTTTTTATTTTTTATTTCATCACCAGAATCTATAATGGTCGTATCACTTTCGAACTTTTCATTGTTTGTTGTATCTTTTTGTGCAACTGATATAAACGGCAAAACAATTACAATAAGTAACACAGATATTTTTTTTAAAAATAAAATCATTATATTTGCAATTTTTTAATAATATTATGGAAAATAGATTTTTTTTTACAAAATTAGCATTTTTTTTATTTATTTCAACATTATCTACAATATTTTTTTCGTGCAACAGCGAAATCGATGATATACCTGTTGTGTATGTAGATATACAGATCGATTTGAATGACCCTAATTACAACAATTTACGTGCCATTGGGAACTTTGTTTACATAACAGGAGGTGTAAATGGTATTATTCTTTACCGAAAATCTTTTGACGAATTTAATGCTTTTGAAAGAACATGTCCTCATGACCCCGATTGTGGAAAAGTTTTTGCAGATGAAATAAATCTTATTGCAAAAGATACAATTTGTTGTGGTTCAGAATTTACTCTGATGATTAACGGAGCAGTATCAAAAGGACCTTCTAAATTTCCACTGAGAGAATACTCTACTATTTACAATAAAAACTCAAATATTTTGTGGATAACAAATTAATAATACAGAACATGCAAATCAAAATTTAATAATTATTAAATTAAATTTTCATGAAATAAAAAGAAAATTATAATTTTGTAAAATTATTTAGAAATAAAAAATAAATAAATTTTATATTGTCATAAATTTTAAATAAAATTGATATTTATATTAACAATGTTTGAAGCAATTGAAAAATCTAATTTAAAAATGCAAAATGCAATAAAATTATGAATATAAATTGGATAAATCCGTTGTTAGAAGATTATTACAAATGGATAAAATCACAAACATTTGTATTGAAAGATAATCAAACAGGTTGGGCTACAATAAGCACTCCGTTTATTGGCATTTTCAATGACACGATAGAAATTTTTGTCAAAAAAAATAATGAAAAAATTATATTGTCGGACAACTGTGAAACTATAAATAATTTAAAACTTGTCGGAGTTGAAATTAAAAAAGGAAAAAGAAGAGAAATTGCAGACAGTATTTTATTAAATTATGGAGTTAAATTTCGTGGAGATGAATTATTTTTGGAAACAAAAGAAGATAGTTTTTCGCAAAAAAAACATAATTTTTTGTCGGCGATGCTTGAATTAAATAATATTTATATGCTCTCAAAAAATTACAAAAAAAATGAATTCTTCGAGGCTTTAAAATCCAAGAACGCAGATTATATATTGTGGTCTAAAAGAAATAAACCAGAAAATCTTGCAAAAATAAGAGCATAAGAAATTTTATATTGTGATAATTTTTAGATAAATTATTTAAAACAAAAATAAATATATATATTTCTTATTTATATTTTGTTAATATTAAAAATTAATGTAATATTCAATAATTTAAAAATAAAATAAAATAAAAATTTGATGTTTAAAAAAATACTTGTAGCCAACAGAGGAGAAATAGCTTTACGAGTTATCAGAACTTGTAAAGAAATGAATATAAAAACTGTGGCAATTTATTCAGTAGCTGATAAAGATAGTCTTCATGTTCGTTTTGCAGATGAGGCAGTTTGTATAGGTCCAGCGGCGAGCAGTGATTCGTATTTGAATATACCTCGAATAATTGCTGCGGCAGAAATTACAAATGCTAATGCTATACACCCTGGATATGGATTTCTTGCCGAGAATGCAAAATTTGCAAAAATTTGTGAAGAAAATGATATTAAATTCATCGGTCCATCAGCGGCGATGATTATAGGAATGGGAAACAAAGCAAATGCAAAAAAAATAATGCGGAAAGCAGGTGTCCCAACAATTCCGGGTTCACGAGATATTATTAGCTCGCCTGAAGAAGGAATGAGATTGGCAAACAAAATTGGATATCCAATAATGTTAAAAGCAACAGCCGGAGGAGGAGGAAAAGGTATGAGACTTGTTATGAACGAAGAAGAATTCATTAACAAATGGAACATAGCACAGCAAGAGGCGATTTCTTTTTTTAGTAATGGAGATATTTATTTGGAAAAATTTATTGAAGCACCTCGTCATATCGAAATTCAAATTGCAGGAGACCAGTTCGGAAACGCATGTCATCTCTCCGAAAGAGACTGCTCAATACAAAGAAGACACCAAAAACTTGTCGAAGAAACACCTTCGCCATTTATGACTGACAGACTAAGAAAAATAATGGGAGTCGCAGCAATAAAGGCAACAAAAGCAATTAATTATGAAGGAGTAGGAACAGTAGAATTCCTTGTTGATAAGAACAGAGACTTCTATTTCATGGAAATGAACACAAGAATTCAAGTCGAACACCCAGTCACAGAAGAAGTCATAAATTATGATTTAATAAAAGAACAAATAAAAATAGCGGCAGGAATTCCTATTTCGGGGAAAAATTATTTCCCTGAAAAACACGCTATTGAATGTCGTATAAATGCTGAAGACCCTGAAAAAAATTTCAGACCATCACCAGGAAAAATTGATGTTTTGCATATACCCGGAGGACATGGAGTCAGAGTTGATACTCATGTATATGCCGGATATACAATACCACAACACTACGACTCTATGATAGCAAAATTAATAGTCTCGGCAAGAACAAGAGAAGAAGCAGTGAAAAAAATGAGAAGAGCATTATCAGAATTTGTTATAGAAGGAATTAAAACTACAATTCCATTTCACTCACAATTGATGGAAAATAAAGATTTCCAAGACGGAGTATATACAACAAAATTTATGAATAATTTTAAAATAAAATAATTATGATAGGTAGAAAAAGCTCAAGCGGAAGAACAAAAAAACCAAAACAAGCAGACCCAAATTCTGTAAATATTATTGCTAACGGAACTTCGATAGTAGGAAATATTGAATCAGAAGGAACTATAAAATACGACGGAAAACTGAAAGGAAATATTAATGCTAAAGGAAAAATAGTCGTAGGAATAACAGGAGTAATTGAAGGAAATATTGTTTGCAACGAAGCAGTAATTCAGGGTAAAGTTACTGGAAAAATAACAGTAAACGAACTGTTATCAATTAAATCAACAGCAAATGTAATAGGTGATATTATTACATCAAAACTTCATGTCGAACCAGGTGCTTTATTTAATGGAACATGTAAAATGAAAAACCCAAATGAAGCAAAAACAGACCAAAAACAAACAAATACAAGAAAAAGATAAACTTAAAGAAAACATTAGAGCATACGCTAAATATTCAGGTATTGCATTTAAAATGTTAGCTGTTATTTTAATTGGACTATGGAGCGGAATAAAAATTGATGACAGTCTTGAAATACAATATCCAATTTTTACAGTTGGACTGACATTGCTTTCAGTTGTTCTTTCTATTTATATAACAATCAAAGACTTAATAAAATAATTATCGATTATTTATTAAATGTTATTCTGTTGCAAATCAGATAATAATGTCTGACAGTGTTGGTTGCGCTTGTATTGTTTTATAATTTTATTGTTTAATGTTGTAATTTATTAGGCATGTATTTTCAATTTAAATAATCATTCAAAATAAAAAAAATGGCATTCAAAAATATTAGAAATATATTTTTTGTTGATGACGAGGACGAAAAAAAAGAAGAAGTAAAGAAAAAAGAACCAAAACAAGAAACAAGACAAGAAAATAAACAGGAAAGAAAAGAAACAAAAAAATCAAGTATCTCTTGGAAATCGAGTAGCAGATACAGCGATAAAATAAAAACATCGCAACCACCACAAGCGCCACCGCAAGATGAGGTTTTTGGAAATTTTAACCAAAAAATATTTGACTCGCTAACAAAAGCTATTGCAAATGCAAACCTGCCCGGAGAAGATTATCTCGAATTTATTCAGGCACTTAAAGCAATGAAAGATATACCATTAGAAGAAAGTCTGAAAATAAGAACAGTGCTTGCAACACTCTCAACGAAAGGTCTTACAATTCAGAAAATATACGAAAGTGCTGATTATTACTTGAAAATCATGGAAAACGAAAAAAAGAAATTCTATGGCGCTTTTGAAAATATGGCTAAAAGTGGAATAGGAAAGAAAAAAGAAGTTATGCAAAATTTGCAAAAAATAAACCAGGATAAAGCTGATTTAATAGCAAAACTGACAGAAGAAATAAAGACAAACCAAGGACAAATAGAAACCGTAAAAAAAGAAATAACAGAATCCGAAAAGAAAATAAAATCAACAGAAAACGACTTCTTGTTTACGTATGATAAAATTGCAAATCAAATAAAAAATAATGTAGATAAAATAAAAAAACTGTAAAATTAAATATAAATCTAAATAAATAAATAAAAATGATAGAAGCAGATACTAAACAAAAAATGAAAAATTTTTGGCAGAGACCAGAGGGTAAGTTAGGAGCTTTTTTTCTTATAGGAATTGTTGTTGTTGCATTTTTGTTCGCAGCACCAATACTTTTATTTATCCAAAGTTTACTGAAAAGTCTTCTGACAACCATAGCTCTTTTTGTGGTTGTTGGGATATTGCTTTATATTATTCTCGACCCGAAATTTAGAACGCTTGTATGGTACATGTACAAAAGTTTTATGCGTTGGATAACTGGTCTTTTTGTTCAAATAGACCCTATTAAAATCCTTGAATCTTATGTCGATTACCTGAAAAAGAATTTACGACAAATGAACACACATATCGGCAAACTTAAAGGACAAATAGCAAAAATGAGAAGTTTTATCGAGAAGAATAAAAGAGAGATGACACAAAACCTGAAAATGGCTGAACAAGCAAAAAAACGGGGAAAAAGAGAACTCGTTGCAGTAAATACAAGACAATACGGAAGACTAAAAGAATCAAACAAAAGATATAACAATCTGCTCGGTAAAATGGAACTGCTTTACAAAGTTCTTTCAAAAATTCATACAAATTCGAAATATTTAATTTTGGATACAGAGAACGAAGTAAGAATGCGAAAACAAGAATTTAAAGCAATAAAAGCGGGACACTCAGCTATGAGAAGGGCAATGAGCATAATACAAGGAGACCCAGATAAAAAAATGATGTTCGACATGGCAACAGAAGCAATAGTGGAAGACGTTCACGGAAAAATAGGCGAAATGGAACGTTTCATAGAAATATCTGGAAGTTTTATTGATAGTGTTGATTTACAAAACGGTGTTTACGAACAAGACGGTCTCGAACTATTAGAAAAAATGGAAAAAGAAGGAGTCTCATTTCTTCTCGGCGAACCACCAAAAAATGTTCCCGGACTGGAAGAAGAAGTCAGTGTTACAAAAGATATCGGAGATATTAGCGATTACTCTAATTTGTTTAAATAGAAATCAAAAAATTATAATCTAAATAATTGATACGATGACAATGCAGTTATCGTATTAATTTGTGTAGGAAAATTATTTTACAAAAAATCAAATTAAAATAAATATTATGAAATCAAAATTAACACCATTTTCAAAACTATTGATAATAGCGGTTGTGCTTGTCGGCTTAGGTTTATTGTTCAATAAATACAAAGACCAAATAATTCCAAAAGGAGATAATAGTTCTAATAACGATGAAATTATAAATGAAGACGGAGAAAAAATTATAAGAATAGGAGTTGTAACATGGGGAGGCTATGCAGGAGGACAATATTTTAACGAAGGTTTTAATGCGAACAAAGATTCTCGTTTCTACAAAGACTACGGGTTTATGGTTGAGTTTAAAATACTTGATAATTTTGTTAATTCGCGAGAGGTCTGGAAAGCAGGTGAAGTGGATTTATTATGGGCAACAATTGATGCTTTTACAACAGAAGTAGCTGGATTGTCTGATTTCGAACCACAGGTAATATTTCAATCCGATTGGTCACGTGGAGGCGATGCAATAGTTGCAAGAAGAGGAATAAACTCGGTTAAAGACCTAAAAGGAAAAACAGTAGCTTTTGCGGAAATGACACCGAGTCATACTTTTTTGTTGTGGATGTTAGAGGCTGGTAATTTGAAATACAAAGATATAAAAAAAAAGCCAGTAGGAAGTGCAACTGCTGCGGCAGAGTTGTTCAAAGCAGGCGAGGTTGATGCGGCGGTTGTATGGAGTCCCGATGATGCTTTATGTATTGAGACTATAAAAGGTTCAAAAATACTTCAAAGTACGAAAGACGCATCGCATATAATTGCTGATATTTTTGTTGCAAAAAAGAAATTTGTTGAAAATAATAAAAAAGAATTAAAACAACTTGTTGAAGGTTGGTTCATAGGTGCTGCCGAAATAAATACAGACAAGGAAGCTAAGAAAAAAGCGGCACGTATTTTAAATGAAAATTTCGAAGGAGTCGACGAAGAGTTTACAATGCTGGCAATAAATAATGTAAGACTTTGCACTTATGGTGATAATCTTAATTTTTTCGGTCTCAATCGTGATTACTCGGGAATGACTGGCGAACATATTTACAATAAAATGAAAAAAAAATATGCAGACATTGGAGTTATTGACGGGAAGATACAATCATGGAGGACATTAGCGAACTCATCAATTGTTAAAGGTTTAAAAATGGAAACACCAGAACAAAATGCAGAAGGAGCAGTAACATTTACCAAAGCTACAAAAGAAGTTGAAACAGCTGAAGCAGTATCCACAAAAGGAGCACCTATTTCATTTCGTTCAGGCGAGTTTAAGCTCGATGACAATGCAAAATATATTATTGATAATGAATTTCTTGATTTAGCAAAATCATTTGCAAAAGCAAGAATAAGAATAGAAGGAAATACAGACAGTCAAGGAAACAAGGCTTTAAATATTAAACTGTCAAAAAAACGAGCAAAATCTGTTGTAAATTATCTTATTTCAGAACACGGATTTGATGCTAACAGATTTATTATAATAGGTAACGGACCAGATAAACCAATTGCCGATAATAATACAGAAGAAGGCAGAAGCAAAAATAGAAGAACAGATTTTGAAATACTTGGTAATTGATAATTGGATAATAATTTTAATTTTATCAATAATAGACAATGCCTGAAAAGATTAAATTATTATCAGGCATTTTTTGTTGTATGTGTTTCATATTGTGCGATTTGTCCTACCGTACACAGTACAAAAGATAAGCAACACAAGTTGATTAATATGCCTAATTTAAAGAAAAAAAATATGAAAAAATATTTACTATTACCTTTATTTATATTTATATTAAAAATTACATTTTCACAGGTTGCAATAGCAATTTCTGAAAATGAAGATATCTTAATTTATGCTATTGGAATAGGTGCAAATGCAAAAGATACTGCAATAGTAAAATGTAAAAATAAAGGAGCTTACAAACCAAAAATTTATTTTTATGACTATATTGGAGGTTATCATCTATCTATATGTGAAATAAAAAAAGGTTGGTTTAGTCCAAAATTAATTAAAATTGTTTTAGGAATAGACAACTATAATGATTATTCTGCGAGAGAAAATGCAAAAACAAGAGCAGATTCATTAAAAAAAGCAAAAAAAAATTGGAAGAAATATAAGATTCAAAGAAAAGATGAAATTCAAGTTTTTGAGATTGAATCGACTAAATATCCAATTATAAAGCTATCAGAACTATATGAAAGTCTTTTTATAAAGTTTAAAAATATAGATACTTCTTATGTATTAGGTGAATTATATTTCGAAAAAATTGATAATAAATCATTATATTTCAAAGAAGAATTCAAAATTAATGAAAATAACTTTTATCCAGAACAAGCATACAAAAATTTTGAGTATTATGAGGCAACACTCAAAAATTTTGCAAATAAAGAAAAATATAAAGTTTATACAAATAGCTCTTCCAATTATAGAACAACAGAAATTAATTTATTTAAAACACCAGAATACCCAACAATAAAACTTAATTTAATAAAATCAGACATAAATCCTAATATTAAATTAGTAATTGAAAGCCCCAAAATTAAAGAACCTCCAAAAATTAAATATCCAAAAGATAATGAAATTTGTGGAATTGTGAATAAAATAGATACTCTTATTATACCAAGAAACAAAAATAATAAACATGAACTTATTTTTTCTTTTTCGGATAATAGTAATATTCAAAACCTGAAAATTAATGGAACAGCTGTTAATTTATCAAATTATAGAAAAAATAACACAGAAGATAAAAAAGGAAATATTTTACAAATTATAAATTATAATTATCTTTTTGAAGAAGATGACAATTTGAAAAAATTTGAAATAGAATTAATAGATGAACTTGCAAATAAAACAAAAGTAGCTTTTTTTATAATACTTTACGAAGATAATTCACCAGAAATAACAATTGATGCACTACAAGAAGGCGATTTCCTTAATACATATTATCCAATATATAAAAATGAAAATAATAAATTTGTTTTAAAAGGGTCTATAACAGATGAAACTTTTGTAAAATCACTTTTTGTTAATAAAGAAAAAATACAATTAGAGGCAACAGGCAATTTTAAAATAAATCTGAATACAGATTATAATAACAAATATATACAAATAAAGGCAATAGATTTTTTTAATAATATTGCTACTGAAGAGATTAAAGTCCGTTTCTTAGAAAATAAAAGAAAATTAAATACAGATAGAATTATTAATTTTGAAAATAAAAACGATGAGATTTTAACAATTAATAATGATAGCTGTTTAAATATTTCATATTCAATACCCAATTGCAATTTAAAATATAGTAATTTTAATAAACAAAAATATCATTTTATTAATATTCCACATAAATTTGATTACAGAGAAAAAGATTTTGAAATATCATTTAATTATTTAAAAATTGATGATTTTTTTATTCCTTTTGGGTATTATTTTGGGTATAAAGATAATAAAAATTTTTATTATTGCTATGGCGATAACAATTATATGTTTTATTTTATACAAGTTATTGCTGGAAAGGAGATAATACTTGCAGAGCAAGAATTATGTTATGATTTTTTTGATAAAAAAGAAGGAACAACATATAAATATAAAATTGTAGGATATAATAATTTTTTTGCAGGTAACGAAAACGACCCTAGTAATACTATTTTCTTTTCTATAGATAATGGTATTAAAAATTGTTTGTTCGAACCAATTACTGTTTTTGAAAAAAAACAAAAAATGTTTGGACAAGAAAATGGATTTATATTTTTGAACCAGTACAATAGTATAAATACATTTACAACGACTATTTCAATAGACGAAATAAGATATGAATCTAAATTAAATAAATCGTCAATAGATAATAAAGATGTTGGTAATGAAGAAATATTTTTCCCTACATGTTATCGCAATAATCCAGATTTAAATAATGAGTTCATGGAATGTATAGACGATGATAATTATGCCATAATTGTGGCTTGTGGGAATTATGAAAAAGCAACAGATATAAGAAATGTGGAAGGTGTAATAGAAAATGCCGAAAATTTAAAACAAATTCTTTCTGAAAAATACCTTTTTCCAGAAGAAAATATTTTTTTTCATAAAAATATAAGTAAAGAAGAACTTGAAAATAAAATGAAAGAACTACAATATACTATTAAAAAAGACAACGTTAATATTATGTTTTATTTTATAGGACACGGTACTCAAAAAGGAGAATATATTTGTTCAGACGGAAAACAATTAACAAAATTATCTCTTTATGATTATATAGATAAATTAGGTAATATAAATAATATTCTAACAATAATAGATGCTTGTTATAGTGGAACTTTTAAAAATAATCCAGAAACGTATAACAATCCAAATCGTTTATTATTAGATACTTATGATAAAAAATCAAGAATTTTAATAACAAGTGCAGACCAAAAATCTACAACAGGTGGTGTGTTTACTAAATATTTTGTAGAAAAATTAGAAGATAATAATAAACGTTATCTCTCTATTGATGAATTATTTAACAGTCTTCTTGGAAATCAAGATTTTATAAGCGAAAATAAAAGTGACGCACCAACTTCAACAATATTTGATAAAACAAAACATAACAATGGAACTTTTTTCTTTATAAATAAAAACAATTTTAATAAAAAATAATTATGAAAAAAATAATTAGCTTAACATTAATACTGTTTATTTTTGTAGCAGTTTATTCTCAGGAAACAGACAAAAATAAAGATAACATAGTAACTTTACTACTAAAAGACCCAGCCGTAGCAAATTTGAAAGAGAATTATGACGTAATGACAGAAGAAAATAATCCTGTAAATAGTTTCCTTAAGCGAGTAGCACAAGAACCAACAATAATTACTATTGCAAAATTTAAAGAAGAAAAGGAACGTTATTATTCATTAATTGATAATTATAATTCTTTAATAGATGAGATGTGTATTCATATTGAAACTTTTGATGATTTTAAAAAATTGAAAAGAATACCACTGAATAAATTTCACGATCCAGCAAAAAAGAACAGCAACGATATAAAAGTATTTGTTAATGATTTAGGAGAATATACAAATGAAGCATTGGCTTTTGCAACTTTAATACCAATTTTTATACAAGTCGGTAGAGAAATATATAAAGCATATAATGACGTACAAACAGAAAGAATAAAAACAATTATTACAGTAGAACTTACAAATTTAAAATTATATAAAATTTCTTGGGAAGAAGTAGAAAAAATAGTTAAAAAACAAACTCCTGTAAAAGAAAAGACAAAAATAAAATCACTGGTAAATCATGACAGAGCAGAATGCTATCAAATATTAGGTTTAGACCACAAAGCTAATATTTCTCAAATTGATAGTGCGTATAATATTTTAAAAATAAAATACACAAAAGAATTAAAAGAATCAAAAAACGAAGATTTTAAAATATTTTATGAAGAGCAATTAGAGAAAATAGGGTATGCAAAAAAATATCTAAGACCACAAAAAACAGAAAAGGAACAAGATAAAACAGAAAAGAAACAAAATAATGAAAAAAAAGAAAATACAGATTGCAAAGTTGAAGATATGAAAAAAGAAATACAAACTGTATTAGAAACTTTTAAGACAATTGACGCAACAACAAAACAAGATTTAATAAAAAGAATAGAAGAATTGGTAAAAAAATATTAGATTAACATCTAAATATTGGCTACTAACACAAAAAGTTGGAGAATAAAATTACAGTCGGTGTGGCTTAAAGCTATACCGACTGTTTGTATATATCTACTGTTTACAAATAATTATTTTTATGTTTCAAAATTAATTGTTTATTTTGCACAGTATTTTTTTAATTTTTACTACATTTTGTAATGTGTTAGAATATAAATTATACTAAAAAAATTAATAAAAAATCATAAAATAAATATGGATAAAAATCAAGTTATTGGTATCGTGCTGATTGTGGTTATACTTTTTGCTTATAGTATTTATATGGCACCAACGGAAGAGGAGAGAAATGAAATGCAAAGGAAGCGAGATTCTGCAAATCAAGCAAGAACAGAACAATTAAGAACAGATTCTCTAAGAAATGTAAATGATTCTTTGCAGTTTGTAGAGGAAAAAAAATTACCTGTTTCAGATACTACTTACAACGATTCGTTAAAAAATATTGAATTTGAAAACGAACTTGGTATTTTTTCGAAAACAGGAAAAGGAAAACAAGAGTTTATTACAATAAGTAATAAGAACGTTGAAATTAAAATTTCTACACTCGGAGGATATCCTTATTATGTAAACCTCCCTGAATTTAAGAAATTTGATGGCGATTCGTTGATTTTGTTTGATAAAGATGAAAACGTTTTCGGTATAAATTTGTATGTAGATAAAAGAGAAATAAAAACAAACGAGCTTTTTTTCAAACCCGTTCGTGGAAAGAAAATTTATAATGCTGACGATACAGAACAATCATTTGCGCTTCGTTTAGATGCCGGTTCGGGTAAATATATAGAATATATATATACTCTGAAACCAGAAAGCTATTTGCTTGATTTTAAAATAAATATAGTTGGTCTTGAAAATAATATTCCAAATAATAGAAATTATTTAGATATTATTTGGAACTCAAAATCAAGAAAGAAAGAGAAAGGAGCAGATTGGGAAAATCAAAACACAACAATTTATTATAAATATTATAAAGATAAGGTTGATTATTTAACAGAAACTTCCGACAACGAAGAAGAAAAAAAAGATACTCGAATAAAATGGATAGCATATAAAGACCATTTTTTTTCTTCTGTACTCATAGCTGATGAATACTTGGAAAGTGCCGAAATGAAATATGTAAAAGACGAAGCGCAGTTGCATTATATCAAATATTTTGAAAGCGAAATGCAGATAAATTATTCTCATTCTTCTAACGAAAGTGTTGATTTTACATATTATTTTGGTCCAAATGATTATGATATATTAAAAGAAATTTCTGTAAAAGAAAATGATGACCTACAAATAAAAGAAATGATTCCACTTGGCTGGGCTATTTTTCGTTGGGTTAATCAGCTTGTTGTAATACCATTGTTTAATCTACTTGGCAGTTTTATTAGTAATTATGGTCTTTTAATTTTAGTAATGACAGTAATTATTAAATTGGTTTTGTTTCCTTTGACCTATAAATCTTATGCCTCATCGGCAAAAATGCGTGTCCTGAAACCGCAAATTGATGAGTTAAATAAAAAAATTCCTGCTGACAAAAAAATGGAACGTCAACAAGCAACAATGGCTCTCTACCGAAAAGCTGGAGTAAACCCAATGGGAGGTTGCCTGCCAATGCTCATACAAATGCCTATTCTTATAGCAATGTTTCGTTTCTTTCCGGCTTCTATTGAGTTAAGACAAAAAAGTTTCCTATGGGCTGATGATTTATCATCTTATGATTCGATATGGGATTTTCCAGGTGGTTTTTCAATACCAATGTATGGAGACCATATAAGTTTGTTTACTTTGCTTATGGCTGGAGCAATGCTGGTTAGCCAACTGCTAAATAAAAATCAAATGAGTGGAGCTGGAGGCCAGATACCCGGTATGAAAATGATGCTTTATATGATGCCAGTTATGATGCTTTTATGGTTTAATAATTATTCCTCTGGTTTGAGTTATTATTATTTCCTTTCAAATGTTATTACAATAGGACAGACTCTTATTATTAGAAAAATGATTAACGAGGACGATGTTTTGGCTAAGTTAAATGCAAACAAAAAGAAGAAAATTAAAAAATCAAAAATGCAAATGAGACTTGAAAAAATGCAAAAGATGCAGAAGAAAAATACAAAAAAGAAAAGATAAATTATAAATAATTGTAGTACTTTTGTTTGTAATAAATAATGATAATGTAAATTCTAAATTTACATATATCGCATTAGGAAATATCGGTTTAGGTATCGTGAGATAAGTTACAATATAAAGTTACCCAAACCGCAATTTCCAATATATTTTCTATATCTAACTAAAAATAAAAAAATATGAAAAATTTTTCATTTATAATTTTAATAGTGATATTGTTACTTGCATGTAGAGTAAAAAAAATAGCAGAAAATGAGAATTTAGATATTCAACGTTCAGGCAGTTCTTTTAAAAATGATAGTATTCAAAATTATTGGAAACTTGATAATATAGAGATTGCTAATTATGAAAGTAAAAATATTTCAGTTTTACCAACAATTATAGGGACATGGAAGAATGTTAAAATAGTAAATTTTCAAAATAATTCAATATCTATTCTACCTACCATTATAGGTGATTTAGAAAATGTAGAGATCATTAATTTCCGAAATAACAATATTTCAATATTGCCAGTACAAATAGGCAATTTAAAAAATGTTAAAATATTAAATTTTCAAAATAATTCAATTTCCACACTGCCAACTCAAATTGGTGATTTAGAAAATGTTACAATCTTTAATTTTAGTTCTAATAAAATAAGTGAATTACCATCTGAACTATTTAGTATAAAATCGTTAGAAGAAATAGATTTAGACAACAATTTATTGTTTACATTACCAAAGATTTCATATTCTGCAAGTAACATAAAAACTATTTACTTAAATAATAACAAGATAAATAAATTTCCATCTGAATTATATATGTTAAAAAAATTAGAACACATATATATGTCAAATAATCAACTGACCTCATTAAGTTTTGATTTTTCAAAACTGCCAAACCTCAAAAGTATCGATTTGACTGATAACTTTATTCATCCAGATACAATTAAGTTTTACAGAAAAAAATATCCAAATATTCAATTTTATAATAAATTAAAAATATTTTATTTATTAGAAACAATGGAAACAAATTATTTCTTTAAATTAAATTTATCAGATAATAATTTAGATTCTATTCCAGATAAAGTTTATTCTTTATATTCTATGGTAGAACTTGATCTATCTTATAACAATATTGAATTTATTTCTTCTAAAATTAAATTATTAAAAAATTTAAAAACATTAAATATTAAGCATAACTGTTTAACAAAATCAAATTTAGATAGTATTAAAATATGGTTACCTAATACAAACATTATAAATATGTTATCAATTTTTGATTTAATAACTGAATCTTATTATAGAATTTTATCATTAACAGATACAACTAAAAAATGTAAGGTTTATGTTTTGGATTTAGAAGGAGATAACTTAAAGTCTTTTCCAAAAGAAATTTTTGAATATCCGAATATTTATGTATTAGATTTATCTTACAATATGATTGAAAGAATTCCTGATAATATTTGGAAATTGGAATATATAACTGAAATAAATTTAAGTTATAATAGATTGAAATACATTTCAAAAAACATTAAAAAATTAAAATATCTCAAAACTTTGAATTTATTAGGCAATGATCTTGATGAAACTAAAAAAGAAAAACTGAAAAAATTATTACCAAATACCGATATATCTTTCTGATAACATGATAATAACACAGCTAATATGAGACATATAGATAAAAAAAGTTTAGAAAATGCTTATCGTTTATTTGATAAAGGAGATATAAATAAATTTGAAATAGGAACAACAAAAGGATTACAACAAATACACAACTATTTGTTTAAAGATTTATATGACTTTGCAGGTAAAATACGCAAAAATAATATTTCGAAAGGTGGTTTTAGGTTTGCAAATTCTTTGTATCTGAACGAAGCTCTGGCGAAAATAGAACAAATGCCCGAAAATACTTTTGAAGAAATTATAGCCAAATACGTAGAAATGAATATTGCTCACCCTTTTCTGGAAGGCAATGGAAGAACGATGCGTATTTGGTTGGATATAATTTTAAAAGAACAACTAAAAAAAGTAGTTAACTGGCAATTTGTTGATAAAATACTTTATTTGCAAGCAATGGAACGTAGTCCAATAAATGATTTGGAAATAAGAACATTGCTTGCAGCCAATTTAACAGAAGAAATAAATAATAGAGAAATTATTTTTAAAGGAATAGAACAATCGTATTATTATGAAGGATATGAGAAAGATGATGAATAAGAAAATTAGTGTTAATTACTGTCGGTATGGCTTAAAACCACGCCGACAGTATAGTAAAACAATTACTTTTTTAATCTCCTTGATTTAAAAACTCTCTGTAACTTTGCAATTTGCAATATTCTTTTTACAATTTGCAAATATTTGCCAGAATCAAATAACACAGAGTCATGAGATGCTTTGTAAGTCAGGAAAACGCCAAGAGGAAACAAAACAGCAGAAGAGAGTAAAGCTCCAATTGCTACGGGCATAACATCTTCTCTTACAAACTTTTCACCAGTTATAGAAACAACATAATAGAACATAAACAAAACAGCAGACACAAGAATTGGAAGTCCGAATCCACCTTTGCGGATAATTGCACCAAGTGGTGCGCCGATGAAAAAGAAAATTATACATGCAAATGATAATGAAAATTTACGATATCTTGCAAGTTGATGTTTTCTTAACCATTTTAAATTGTCATGAAGACTTTTTTCGCTTGTTTCGATATTAGAAAGGGTCTTATTGGCATTGTTCAAGGCTAAACCAACAGCTTCAAATTTTTTTTCTATTTCCATAGATTCAAAGATACTATCCAAATTCAAATTTACAAATAATTTCTCAACGGAGGCATATTTACGCAATGAATCTGTTTCTTTTTTTTTTTTATTCAAACTTGTTGGAACTTTATATTCATATCTAAAATAATTGAATTTTTTTAATCTTTTTTGCAGATTTAATTTTTTTATATTGTAACTTTCTGACAATGAATCTATTGAATATGTTAATTGTGTCAAGTCCATCATTTGATAATTATCTTTAAAAAGTGTTGCACTGCTTCTTTTTAGTTCGAAACCGACAAGCTCGAATATCATTGTTTGTTCTTTAAACTTGTCATGTCTATAAGGATATTCTTTATCTTTACGTTTCTTTTCGCGCATCTCCGTATAATTGTGTCCGTCATATAAAGTAATTATCATGTGTTTTTGGTCGTTTGTTATACTTATTTCACCAGAATCAGCAAGTACGACTTCCTGATTCCCAAGACGTTTTGTATGATTATAAATCATAAAATCGTACATAATGTTGTTTTTCTTATTCTTTTTTTCGATTTTTATACTGTAACCTTCAATATCATTATTAAAAACATTCGTTTTTATATTTAACTCAGGACGTTTACGCGTGACATCATAAAGAACATTTGCCATTCTCATATTTGTATATGGCAAAGCATTGTTAGAGAAGAAAAAAGCACCGATAGCTATCATAACTATCAAAATCATCAAAGGAGACATTATTTTTAATAAAGAAATTCCAGCTGATTTCATTGCTGTTAGTTCGTAGTTCTCGCCAAGATTACCAAAAGTCATAACAGATGCAAGCAGAACAGCAAGCGGCAAAGCCATAGGAACAAGCCCAGCAGACGCATAAATCAATATCTCAACAAGTATATTCCACTCCAAACCTTTTCCTATAAAATCCTCTATCCATTTCCAAAGGAATTGCATAAGTAAAATAAAAATCGAAATAAAAAATGTTATCAACAAAGGACCCAAAAAAGACCTCAATATAAGACTGTATATTTTTTTCACGGCACAAATGTAAAAAATCTCTTTCTAAAAAGATTATAAAAGTATTAAAATAATATAAAAAAAAAGATTGATAAAATTTTAATCTGATTTTTAAAGTAAATATAGATTTACGTTCTTGTATTATGAAAATGTAGAAACAGATAATATTAATATATTAATTAAAATGTTAAATAGTTATTCTGTGTAATTTTTTATAATATACAATAATTTTTATTTTTAATAAATTAGAAATCACATATTTACAAATATTTTTTATTAAAAATTAAAAAAAAATTTGTATATAATAAAATAGTTATTAAATTTGCAACCGTTAAAATAATTGACCGATGGTGTAATGGTAGCACTACAGGTTTTGGTCCTGTTAGTTAAGGTTCGAATCCTTGTCGGTCAGCGATGAGCCACAAATTTATTTTGTGGCTTTTTTTTTTATTTTTTTGTTTTAGTAAAAAAATTATTAACTTTACCGTGTTTTTTCAATAATCAAAATATAACCAACATGAAATCAATAATCAAATTACTATGTTTTAGTTGTTTATTATACTCTGCTTGTTCTGAAGATGCTGGCGTTGATGCTGATAATTCTGATAGTCTTGATGCCTATGATGTTAATATAATAGATGATGATAATTTAACATTCTATTTAATTCCTTCGCCGAAAGATATGTTTGCATTTATAAAAAAAGGTAATCTAGCGTTTTCATCTGAAGTTCTTAACCCACAAAAAAATTCAGATAAATATTTAGATACAAAATCTCAAGAAATAGGTTTTGGCATTTATTCAGCTGATTTGGCATACACTGCCGCTTTTTCACGAGTCAATGAAGCAACAGAATATCTTAAAATTGTTCGCAATTTAAGTGTCAAAATTGGTATATCTTCGGTCTTTGATGATAGCCTTATCAAAAGATTTGAAAACATGCCAAATAATGATTCGCTAATTAGAATTACAAATGATACATATTACGATATTGTAAAATTTCTTGAAGAAAACGAAAGAGACGCTTCACTTGCAATGCTCTCAACAGGTGGATGGTTGGAAAGCCTATATATAGTAATAAATTTGAAAGATAAATATTCTGAAAACGATAATGTAATTCAATTAATTGCAGACCAAAAAAATGTTTTTGAAAATTTAATACTTTATCTCGGACAACACAGTGATGATGAAAATATTAAAGAAGTAATCAAAGAACTATTGCCTATCAAAAAAATATATGAAGAACTTGAAGTCGTTAAAATAGAAAATGCAGAATCTGTAAACTCTCGAAAAAATCAAATAATAGTCGGAGGAGCTACAAAAATTGTAATAAATGAAAAACAATTTAATAAACTAAAAGAAACAATTATAAATGTAAGAAATAAATTGGCTGAAAATAATATTTAAATGAGCTTGTAATTATTATTAGTGAGATATAAAATTTAATTTTATTAAAATTATTAAATATAAGAAATAAATTAAACAAAAATGACGTTTAGTAAATTAACTATAAGATATAAATAACTATTTTATTAAAATTATGAAAATATTACAGATTAAAATAATTGCAATCATATTGTTATTGCCGATTTTTTCCAATGCTCAGAGTGACTGTATGAGTTGGTTTGATATTAGACAACCAGAACAAACTTTTAGTTTTAATTCAGCCTCAAAAGCTGCAAGATGCGTAACAGGAAAGACTTATGAGTTTATATTACCGCTCACAAAAGGGAAAGATTATAAATTAAAATTTTATGCAGCTGCTGTTTTTAATAACAAAATGAATTTTAAAATAATCGACCAGAACACACATGAAACAGTTCTTGATTTGCCTGGAACTTGTTTTAATCCAGAAGCAGGGAACACTGTTTTACAAGATTATTATGATGACGCAACAGGAAAAATGATACACCCATATTTCGAATTTTTCCCAACAACATCAACTACATTTAAAATTATTATTGATATTGAAGAAGCACCAGGAAATCCAAAAATAACTGATGACCCAGAACGTAAAAGTCCAAGAAAACAAAATAAAGGTTGTGTAACGATAGTTGTTCTTGATAAACTTTCCGAAGACTTTTAGATTAAGTTATAACTATTTTTAACTTTTGCAAACATGGTATTTATTCATGTTTTTTTATCGTATATTTTAATTTAATAATTCTATCTTAAATAATAATACTTATGAAAATTAAAATAATAGCAATTTTTTTTTTATTGCCTTTTTTGTCTGACGCACAAAGCAGTTGCATGGATTGGTTCAAATATAGACGAGCAGAAGCTCCTTTTAGTTTTAATTCAGCATCAAAAGGTGCAAAATGTGTAACAGGAAAGACTTATGAGTTCATATTACCGCTAACAAAAGGGAAAGATTATAAATTAAAATTTTATGCAGCTGCTATTTTCAATAACAAAATGCATTTTAAAATAATAGACATGAACTCGCACGAAACTGTTCTTGATTTACCAGGGGCGTGTGATGACCCAAGACCAGGAACATGTGTTTTACAGGATTATTATGATGAATTAACAGGAAAATCTATACATCCTTACTTCGAGTTCTTTCCAGTAAACTCTACTACTTTAAAAATTATTATTAGTATCGAAAACGCACGAGGGCACAAAGAGCAAACAGAAACAATCAAAGCACCACGAAAACGAAATATAGGTTGTGTAACAGTTGTACTGCTTGATAAACCTTCAGAAAGTTTTTAATTGATTTTAATTAAATTTATTATGATTTTTTTTTATCAGACAGGAATATTTTTATTTAATATTTTGATATCAACAGCTTCATTGTTCAACGCAAAAGCTGGTTTTAGAAAAAAAGGTCTGAAAAATATTTTTGCTAAATTGAAAATTGATATAAAAAATGGAGAACGAAGAATCTGGATTCATTGTGCTTCGCTCGGCGAATTCGAACAAGGACGACCTCTGATTGAAAAAATAAAAAAAGAGTATCCTTTTTACAAAATTGTCCTTACTTTCTTCTCACCTTCTGGATACGAGATAAGAAAAAATTATAAAAATGCAGATTATATATATTATTTACCAAACGATACAAAAAAAAATGCCGAAAGATTTATTAATCAAATTAAACCAGAAAAGGTAATTTTTGTAAAATATGAATTTTGGCATTGGTATCTTAAAACACTTAAAAATAAAAATATTCCAGTATATTTAATCTCTGGAATATTTCGCGAAGACCAATTTTTTTTCAAAAAAAGAATAACTTTTTTTCGTAAAATATTAATGAACTTTGAACATTTCTTTGTTCAAAATAAAAAATCTCTCGAACTTCTGAACGGAATAAATTTGCATAATGTTACAATTGCAGGAGATACGCGCTTCGACCGTGTTCTTGAAATTTTTAATCAAAAAAAAAATATAAACCTTGTATCAAAATTTAAAAATAATAATAAAATATTTATAGCTGGAAGTACGTGGGCTGCCGACGAAGAATTAATTCTTAATTATATAAATACAAAAAACTCTGATATAAAATTTATTATTGCTCCGCATGAAATAAGAAAATCTAATATCACCAGAATTTTAAAAAATTGTAACAAAAAAATCGTCAAACTATCAGTAGCAACAAAAGATGATATAGCAAATTTTGATGTTCTATTAATAGATAGTATCGGAATATTGTCTTCGCTGTACGCTTACGGAGACATTGCATATATCGGTGGCGGGTTCGGTGTAGGAATTCATAATACATTGGAAGCAGCAGTTTACGGAATCCCAATTATATTCGGAACTAAATACCAAAAATTTGAAGAAGCAGTAAATATGATAAAAATAAAAGCCGCTTTCTCAATCAACAATTATTTACAACTAGAAAAAATAACGGATACGCTGGTCAATAAAAATAATTATAGAACCGAAGCAGGACAAAAAGCTGGAGATTTTGTAAAATCAAATATAGGAGCAGTAGATAAAATAATCTCAAAAATCTTAAATTGATAAGTAATCGTTAAAAAATAATTTTTTGATTTGTTTTTTGTAAAATACTTATTATCAGGTGTAAACCAATTCGTAATTCGTAATTCATAATTTACTAAGGCTTTGTTCTAAAAAAAGCATCTGCGCCTGTGTGATGTTTTAACCGCCCAAGCGCAAATACTAAAAAACAACAAATCCTATCAATTAGCAACAATGTTTTTGAACATTATTTACTTTTTTTGCTCCCATTTTTATTGCTTTTTCATTAAGCGGTATTAAGTGGTGGTGTCGTTCGGGCAATGATTTTCTTAGTCCTTTAAGAACGTTTTCCATTTTAACAATCGGATTTACTTTAAGATATGCTCCAAGAACAATCATATTAAAAGTTTTTGAATTTCCTATTTTAGCTGCTTCTTTTGCTCCTTCGATTGTGTAAATATCAATATCCTTTCTTACTGGTTTTCTAATAATTCCGTTCGGGTCATAAATTAAAAGTCCACCTTTTTTTACATCTTTTTCAAATTTATCCATCGATTGTTGGTTCAGTATAATAGCTGTATCATATTCTGTCAGCACAGGCGAGCTGATTCTTACATCGCTAATTATTACTGTAACATTTGCTGTTCCACCTCTCATTTCAGGACCATAAGATGGCATCCAACTAACTTCACGGTCTTGCATTATTCCTGAATAAGCCAGTATTTTTCCCATAGAAAGTACTCCCTGACCTCCAAATCCAGCTATTATTATTTCTTCTGTCATTTTAATCTGTTATTTGAAATTTGATATTAGAAATTTAATATTAGAAATTAGTGATTTTAGAATAATTATATTAATAATTTTTATATTAAAATCACCAATTTCATTTTACTATTTAATATCTCCGAGCGGAAAGAAAGATAGCATATTTTCTTCCAGCCATTCGTTTGATTTAACTGGAGTCATCTTCCAACCAGAATTACAGTTTGAAACTACTTCTACTATTGAAGTTCCTTTTTTATCTCTTTGGTTCTCAAAGGCTTTTCTTATTGCTTTTTTTGTTTTTCTTACAAGTCCCGGTTTATGAACAGCCTGTCTTGTTGCAAAACATACTCCTGGTAGTCCAGCGACCATTTCAGTAATTTTTATTGGGTGTCCCATCATTTCTATGTCTCTGCCGTATGGTGATGTAGACGACTTCATTCCTTCGAGTGTTGTCGGTGCCATTTGTCCTCCTGTCATTCCATAAATTCCGTTGTTCACAAAAATAATTACAATATTCTCTGCTCTATTACAGGCATGTATAGTTTCCGATGTTCCTATTGCAGCAAGGTCGCCGTCCCCTTGATATGTAAAAACAAATTTGTCTGGGAATGCTCTTTTTATTCCTGTTGCCACCGCTGGAGCGCGTCCATGCGGAGCCTGTTGCATATCAATATTCATAAATTCATAAGCCAAAACAGAGCAACCAACAGGAGCTACACCTATTGTTTTATCCTGTATTCCCATTTCTTCGATAACCTCCATTGTGAGCCGATGCACTACACCGTGACCACAGCCGGGACAGTAAGATAAAACTTTATCTGTCATTAGAGCTGTTTTACTAAAGACAAGCTTTCCTTTTTTTATAATCTCTTCTGGTGTTATATTATTTGCCATTTTTCCCTCCTATTATTTTTTGTTTTATTGCAATAAAAACTTCACGAGGCGATGGTATCATACCACCGAATCTTCCGAAATGTTTTACTTTTACTTTACCATTAACGGCAAGTAATACGTCTTCCACCATTTGTCCAGCGTTCATTTCTACAACAAGCATTCCACCAACACGGTCTGCAATTTCGTTAATTATATTACTCGGAAATGGCCAAAGACTTATAGGTCTCAGTAAACCTAAATTATAACCTTCTTCTTTTCCAATCAAAATAGCCTTTTGACAGATTCTTGCACTCGACCCAAAAGCAACAAATATATAATCAGCATCTTCGCAGTTAAATTCTTCGTATCTTATTTCATTTTCAGAAATTTTCTTGTACTTATCTTGCAAATTTATGTTGTGTTGCTCTTGTCGTTCTGGCTTTAATTCCAGAGATGTTATAATGTTTCTTTCGCGGTCGGCTGTTTTTCCTGTTGTTGCCCAAGACTTGTATCTTCTTTCTACTTCCTCATCAGATAATCTTTGTCTCTGTGGCGGTAATACAACTTTCTCCATCATTTGTCCTATAATACCGTCAGACAAAATCATTACTGGATTTCTATATTTAAAAGCAAGTTCAAAAGATAGTTCAACAAAATCAGCCATTTCCTGAACCGTCGAAGGTGCTAATACAATTAATCTGTAATCGCCGTGACCACCACCTTTTACTGCCTGAAAATAATCAGACTGAGAAGGTTGTATTGTCCCCAAACCAGGCCCACCTCTCACAACATTTACTATCAGACACGGTAATTCAGAAGCCGCTATATATGAGATTCCTTCCATTTTTAGACTTATTCCCGGACTTGATGACGAGGTCATTGCCATCTTCCCGCATGCCGCTGCACCATAAACCATATTTATTGCAGCAATTTCGCTTTCTGCCTGTAGAACCACCATTCCTGTTCTTTCATGTGGTTTTTCAAGCATCAAATGTTCGATAATCTCCGACTGTGGTGTTATTGGATATCCGAAATAAACATCAACACCAGCTCTTATTGCTGCTTCGGCAATTGCTTCATTGCCTTTCATTAATTTTACTTCATTCATTTTTTTAATTTTCGTTTTTTTTTTATTTTTTTGAACACAAAAGGCGATCTTTTATCAAGTAATAAGCTCTTATATGTTTCCAAAAATACTAATAATAATTTAAAGAATTTCTTATAACTATTTAAAATTCAATACTATTCATTTGGAAAATATATAAACAAACACTTAACTTACGCCTTGATACATTATTGTCTTGGTGGTTTGTAACGATAAACAGTTATTACCATATCAGGACAAACAAGCGCACAATTTGTGCAACCCGTACAGGCTTCATGTTTGGCTGGATATGCGTAATTAAAACCTTTGCCGTTCAGTTTTTTCGACATTTTTATAACATCGCTAGGACACACATTTACACAAAGAACACAGCCTTTGCATCGTTCAACATCAACCACTATTGCTCCTTTTACTCTTGCCATAATTAATTAATATTTCGTTAGAACTGTTATTTATTCTGTTTTTGTTATAAACATATAATTTTTCAAAAAAACAAAAAATATTATTAATAATCAATGATTTTACATATTATTTTTAATAATAATTTTATATATGCAAATTAACAGTTAAAAAATTAGTTGTATATATGTCGGCATGACTTTAAATCATACCTATACTAATTTATTGTAGTGAAAACAAAGCACAGGCGCAAAAACTTAAAATATTTTATATTTTCTTGAATATTTACTCTACTTTTGCAGGAGTGAACTCGGAATAACATTTCATGCTAATAAGAAAAAATTAAATATGTCCAAACAAGCAATTACAAGTTATTATAAAAATATTGACAGATATAAG
>JAOZMB010000128.1 GCA_029934515.1 Bacteroidales bacterium | reverse complement strand
AAGAAAAAATAATAAAAGAAGAACGAGAAAAAGCAAAAGAAGAACGAGAAAAAGCAAAAGAAGAACGAGAAAAAGCAAAAGCAGAACGAGAAAAAGCAAAAGAAGAACGAGAAAAAGCAAAAGCAGAGCAAGAAAAAGCAAAAACAGAGCGAGAAAAAGCTGTGGTTGTGATGTTAGAGAAGTCTTATTCCGAAGAATTAATTCATGAAATTTTAAGTATTCCGTATGATGAAATAAAAATTATTAAATCGAAAATCAACAAAAAATAGTTGTTTTTCAATTTAAATATCAAGTCTAAAAATTAATAAATTACTGAAACTCTAAGTAATTTTTTCAACCAGATAAACAAAAATAGCCGCTTGTTTAACATAACATACGGCTATAATTTTGTCTTTAAGAATACTACATAATTTTTATAATCCTTCTAATATAAACATTATTTTCTTTTCCATTAAATTTTATTATATAAATTCCTTTTTCAAATTCTGTCATATTTATTTTAATATTATTTTCATTATTATCAATATCAATATTTTTAATTTCCTGTCCGAGAACATTAATAATTGATATATTTTTTATTTTATTTATATTTTGAATATACAATTTTTCACTTATCGGATTTGGGTAAATTTTTATTCGATTTTTATTTATTTCGTTAATATCAAGAGCTACTGGACCTATATAATTGCTTAGAACTGCTTCACCTACAAGTGTTTCTGGAATTACTCCCGTTTCGGCAACTGGCGTTACTCTAAAAGCAATATATTTTCCTATAAGATTACTATTCGTCAGCGTTATTGTTTGGTTTACTTCTCCGATTATTGTCATTTGATTTGCTCCTGTTTCATCGTCTGCTTTATACCATTTATAATTTGATTCGCCTTCTAAGTCTCCGTTTGCATCAAAATAATTATAATTTCCTGTTAGTTCTTGTCCTGTTTCAAATATACCGCTAATATATACATCGCTTGCCACAGGTGCTGCTGCTGTGCTTGCCGCAATTTCGTTACTTGCTTCGCTTTCGCTTTCTGCACCTTTCAAAATTCCTGATGTCGCAAAAGGAGTTACTTCAAAAAATATATATTTACCTTCGTCTTCTTCTGTGAGCGTGTATGTCGTTTCCACAGCTCCGAATATAGACGTTCTTCCTGTTCCGTTTTCATCATCTGCTTTGTACCATTGGAATAAAGAAATTCCCTCAGGGTCTTCATTTATATCTTGGTAAGTATAAGTTCCTGTAATTTCGTGATATACCTCTGCTGTTCCACTGATGCTTAAATCAATTGCAACAGGTGGAATCTCTGTAAATCTATAAGCTCCGAATCCATTATTTGTTGATAAAACATAAATAATGGGTTCTTGTTCGTTTCCGTTACTTTTAAAAGTAATATCACCTGTTGCATACGTATTTTCGTTATTTCCAATTCTTTCCGATACGCCATAACGGTCATCAAAATTAAGCTCATTATGAACCTTTGATTCAATCATAACTATTGCATTTTGTCCGCTTGTTTCGTTTACGGCATCAGTGTTCTGAAACGCCGACGTATATCTTACACCCTGAAATATAAACGTCTGTAAAGCTGAATTTGATAATCCGATAACATTTTCTGGAATAGTCCCTTTATTTGTTCCATCGTTGGCAAATAATGTAGGACTCATTGTCGAATTACCGTTCACATAAAAATCTGCGTTATCTGAAATTCCCAAAGCAGCAACCGAAGGAGAAGTACCTATATTTGTAATTCCTGAAAGTGTAATCTCAACAGGAACAGTATTCAGAACTCCACCTGTTACTGTCCATTTAATAATTTTATTATCGTTTGCAACTGCCGCATAAATCACAGCATCGTTTCCTAAATCGCCGAGAATCGTAAAATTATCACCAAGTCTGTAAGTTCCAGTTGTAGTATAATTTATAAATTCATACGGCGTGCTACTTTCGTTGTTCCATTTATAAATTTTAAAAGCCGAAGTACTTGCATCGCTGGTTAAATTACATGCAAGTATTGCACCTCCTGTTCCTGTTTCAACATCATTAAGTTCGAAAGTTCCGCCTGTAATACCTGTAACGTTGAGGTTTCCTATTTCGTTTCCGTTTGATGCGTCTAAAATATTTACAGACAAACCATTAGAACGACTTACAATATACAAATGTTCGTTTCCGTAAGCAATTCCTCTTTCTGTGTTTCCGCTTGTTGCGAACCAAGTAGGTAAATTATTATTTTCTGAATTTTTTACCCAAAGTTTTTCTAATCTTGATGTACTGAAATTCCAAATTGTTGACCATGTTTGAATATTATCTGGTTTTACTTTCCAGAAATATTGCTCGTTGTAGTTCATATTTTCAAATAGAAAAGAAGTAGCCGATAAATTTTGTTCATCTACAATCAAATTAGAAAAGTCTTCTTCTTCTGATACTTGTAAAGCATAAGTTGATGCGTCAGGCATTGTTTCCCAGATTAAATTTATTTCATTTGGGTTGTTCATTGAATTATTCTCTGGCGAAATAAGATTAAAATTAACAAGGTTTACTTCGTCTGCTGGTTCGCTTTCGTTGTATCCTTTGTCGTATGCTGTAACAGTAAAAAATAAATTATCTTCTGGAGCAGTTTCGAATTCGATTGTAGCACTTGTTTGGTTCATAATTTGAAATACAGCAACATTTGCAATATTATCAATATCAATTGGCGAAAGTTGTGATTGATAAACATTATAATATTTTACTGTATCGCCATCTGATGGTAAAATAGGTTCTTGCCAATTTAAAGTTATATTTGTTGGACTATTGATTGTTATTGTCAAATTTTGCGGTTTGTTTGCTGGGATATTATCTTTCCAAGGCATAGGCGGAATATTTGCTGGATATAAATATTGATTTTCTTTTAAAAGAGTATGAATATTTTTTATATTATAAGTAATTTGCAGAGTTCTAAAATATGTTTGTCCATATCCTCCTTGTTCTCTTGTATAATCTATTTGGTTTAGAATTTCTTCTGCTGACCATCCTTTTGTATTATCTTTTAGTGCTTCTATGTAAAAAGCTTGTTCTTTACCAATTAATTTTTCTTCTTCTTCGCCTTCCATAAGATATGCTGCAATTCCAGTATAGATAGGTCTTCCGAATGAATTTTCAATCCAGTCATCGACAAGATAAGGAAAACGTCCAGTCAAATCCCAATAAATTTGTGGACAAATATAATCGTGTTTCTCTTGTTCTGCCCAGTCTCTTGCGTCCTGATATACATCGTAGTAACCCTGCCAACCTGTTGCTCCGGGTATATTATGATGAATACCAATCGGAGCGCTTCCTACCTTAACCCAAGGTTTACTGTTTTGTATTTCATCGTAAACATCATAAACAAATTGATTGATATTTGCTCTTCTCCAATCTCCAAGGTCTTGTCCGTTACCATATATTTCATAAGTCTCTGCATCATCAAAATCAGAACCCGGATATCTAATATAATCAAAATGAATTGCATCAAGCTCGTAGCCGTTAATCATTTCCATAACAACATCAATTAAATATTCTCTTGTTTCTGGAATACCAGGATCCATCCACCAGCCATAAGTTCCACCTTCTTCGTATAATGTACACAGCTCAGGGTGTGCGTTTACAACATGTTCAGGGTTTGTACTTGGCGGAGCATTTTGTCCAGAATATACATTATAAGTAACAAACCAAGCATGTACTTCCATTCCTCTTGCATGACATTCATTTATAACAAATTCCAAAGGATCCCATCCAGGGTCGTTACCAAGTGTTCCAGTCATTGCCTTAGACCAAGGTTCTATTGCGGAGGGATAAGTTAAATCGCCTCTTGCCCTGACCTGAAACATAACTGTGTTGAAATTTGCTTCCTGTAAGCTATTAAGAAGTGTAATCATCTCTTCTTGGTCATTTGAATGAGGTGCTTTGGGCCAATCAAGACCATAAACAGTTGTCAACCAAACAGCTCTTACTTCTTCCTTAGGTTGAGCAAATAAAAATATCGGAAATAGAAATAAAATAAAAATGATTTTTTTCATAATACAATAATTTATAAAAGTTTAATATTTAATATTAGAAAACTATTTTGTCAGAAGAATACAGTAAATATTTCCTGTATTTGTATGATATACTATTTTTGAACTTTTGACAGAACAATCTGGATACATTTCAATTATATTTCCTGTTTCTGTTAATTGAATTGTTTCTGAACCATCTGCTGAAACAAGATAAATATCTGAGGCGGTCTGGCGTGAACCGTCATCGTAATCTTTCATGCCAACTATATGATTATTACTATACCATTTCGGTGCATTCAAATATCCTAAATCAGAAATAATATTACCATCTAAATCAGAAATATATGTACCGTGACCAGCAAAAGTAAATAATATTTTCTTCTCATCAGGAGACAAACTTGCCCAAATATAATTACCGTCACCTTTCGGAGTAAACGCCTTCCTTATACCTTTGGAATATAAAACAATTTTTTGACGTTCTATAAACACAGCAGTAGTATTATCAGATACTTCTGAGGATTTGCCATCAACTGTATAAAAAAGTTGATTATTAATTATTTGTGGAGTAGAGACATTCCGTTTTTTGCTTTCTATAATTGCCTTCTCGCCAGTATTAAGATTTACAGAACAAATTTTTGAAACTTTTCTAAAACCTTCGTATTCATTTTCCCTAAAAAATACAATAGAACCGTCATCTGAAAAAACTGGTTTAAATCCAGAACCTTGTTTATCGGAAAGTTTTATTACTTCTTTTGTTATAAAATCAAACAAATGCAAACCAGAAAAATTTAAATCTGTAAATAAAAATTTATCTCCATCGGGACTTAAATGAGGAAAATAATAGCCTACATCATCTGAATTTAATATTTCTTCTGTTCTTTGCACTGTAATATCCTGTGCAACAAGTATTTGACCTAAAAAAACGAAAATGATTAATATTTTTTTCATAATTAAGAAAATTTATTGATTATTGATTAAAAAATTTATTGTCGGTTTGTTATTAAATTATAGTAACTATTTCACAAGCAGAAAAACTTGTTTTACGTTTATTTTTTCAATTTAAAAATTAAATATATTACAAATATATAAACAAACAAACAAATATAAAGAATAAATCGTTTTTTTTCGTATAATTTTTTTTATCTTTGCAATAATATTAAAACATTTAAAATCTATAAATTATGAAAAATTTTGAAGAGAAGTCAGATAAAATTTGGGAATTACTTGATAAAATTGCAGTTATGCAATCAGAAACAGCAGCTTCCAATAAGAAAACAGATACACGCTTAGATAGTTTAGCAGTGAGATTTGCTAAGAATGAAACGAGATTTTGAAAAAACTGAAAAGTTTTTAAGAGATAAATTTGAAAGAACAGATAGGAAAATTCTACAATTTAATCAGAGTCGGGTCAAGACAGAGAAGTTTTTAAATAAATTAGGCAAACAAATTGGCGGTATTGCCAACAGCAGTGGAGATGTTGCCGAGAATTATTTTTATCAAAATTTTTGCTCAAACAAATTTGTTCACGGCGTAGAATATGACCATGTTGATAAAAACAGGATTCGTGGTATTGGTAATTTAAAAGTTGAGTATGATATTATGTTAATTAATTCTGATAAAATTTTGATTACTGAGGTAAAATATAATTTGAAAAAGATAAATATAAAAAAAATTTATAAAAAACTTCCAAATTTCAGAGTATTATTTCCAGAGTATAAAAACTATTCCGTCTTCGGAGCTGTTGCAGGCATGAGCTTTGAGAACGGTGCCGAGAAGACAGCAAAAAATAAAGGACTTTTATTTTTCAATCAGTCTGGCAAAGATGTAAAAAAACTAAGTCCTGATAATCTCAAATTATCTGAATTTTAAAAATCTTAAAATTATGAAAAATTTTGAACAAAAGACAGATAGCATTTTGCTGGTTATAACGGATTTTGTTGAAAATATAAAATATTAAAAACAATTAATTATTTGCTGTAATTTAAAATCTAATATATTATTTTCTTATTTACTCTGTATTACATTTGTAATCAAGGAGTTATAATTTCAACAAAATCAGTTATAATTAGTTTTTTTAATTTAATATTGAAAGTGCCGCAATGACAGTTTGTTCTGCTGTAATACCAAATTTTTCGTAAAGTACCTCAAACGCTGCCGATGCACCAAAAGTATCTAAGCCTATTATTTTACCGTTTGTACCTACGTATTTGTACCACGATTGGCTTGCGCCAGCTTCAACAGCAACTCTTTTTCTTTTATTATCTGGGAATACACTTTTTTTGTAATCATTGCTTTGTGCTTCGAATAACTCAAAGGAAGGCATTGAAACAACTCTTACTTTAATTCCTTTCTTATTTAATAATTTCTTTGCTTTTAATACAATTTCTATCTCAGAGCCTGTTCCTATAAGTATTATTTCATAATTTTCGTCCTGAACCAAAACATAAGCACCTTTTTCTGCTTCATTATAGCTTGCAAAACCGCTTGTTTTTCTGTCAAAAGTTGGTACATTTTGACGAGTTAAAATAAGTGATGTAGGTCCAGTTTTTCGCTTCAGTGCAACCTGCCAAGCAATAGACGTTTCATTTGCGTCCATTGGTCTGATATTTATTAGATTGGGAATAGCTCGTAGTATTGTTAAATGCTCAACTGGCTGATGTGTTGGACCATCTTCACCAAGTCCTATTGAATCGTGAGTAAATACATAAATAACCTGTAATCCCATCAGTGCTGCCATCCTGATTGAAGGGTGCATATAATCCGAAAAAACAAAAAATGTACCTCCGTAAGGCAACAGTCCGCCATGAAGTGATATACCGTTCATTATTGCTCCCATTCCAAACTCACGAACTCCATAGTGAATATATTGTCCTGTTTTGTTATTGGGATTATAGGCACTTTGTTTTTTTGCTTTTGTTTTGTTCGATGGAGTTAAATCGGCTGAACCACCAACAAGCATAGGAATATTATCAGCCAAATAATCAATTATTTTACCTGATGCTGTTCTTGTTGCTATACTTCCTTGTTCAAAATATGGAAGGTCAAGTTCGGGCAATTCGTTGTTTATGCTTCTTATTAATTCTGTAGCAATATCTTTATATTCTGTTTTGTATGCTTCAAATTTTGCGTTCCATTTATCGTTGACTTTTTGTCCTTTAATAATTGCTTTTCTTGTAAAATCAAGCACAGACTTCGAAATATAAAACTCATCTTGTGGAATACCAAGATTGTCTTTTGTTAATCCGACCTCCAAAACGCCAAGAGGAGAACCGTGTACAGCTGATTTATTATTCAGATTGGGACTTCCATAACCTATTATTGTACGACAAATTATTAATGACGGCTTTTTTGTTTTTTTTGCTTTTTTTATAGATTTACTAATATCTTTATAATTGTGACCATTTATATTTTGAACATGCCAATTGTATGCTTCAAATCTTTTATATACATTTTCTGTAAAAGATAATCCGTTTTCACCGTCAATTGTGATATTGTTTGAATCATAAAAAACAATTAATTTGTTAAGTTTGTTGTGTCCAGCAAAAGAACAAACCTCATGCGAAACACCCTCTTGCAAATCTCCATCGCCAGCTATTGTGTAGGTGAAATGATTGATTATTTTTTTGTCTTTTTTATTATATTTTGCAGATAGATGAGATTCCGCAAAAGCCATGCCAACAGCATTTGAAAGTCCTTGACCAAGAGGTCCTGTTGTTGTATCTACACCGCAGGTTATTTTATATTCTGGATGTCCAGGAGTTTTACTTCCCCACTGACGAAAATCTTTTAAATCGTCAAGAGATAAATCATATCCATAAAGATGCAATAAACTGTATAACAGCATACTGCCATGACCACCAGACAAAACGAAACGGTCTCGGTTAAACCATTCTGGATTATTAGGATTGAACTTTAAGAACTTACTAAACAAAACAACTCCAACATCTGACATCCCCATTGGCAAACCAGGATGACCAGAATTAGCCCTCTGAATACTGTCTATGGACAGTCCTCTAACAGTATTTGATATTTTTTTTAAAATTTTATTTGTCATGTATATATATGGTTTTTCGATTAAATTATATAAAATTAAGAAACTGTTTTATTGTTAAATTACGAAATATTTATTTGTCAATAATTTGCAATATTAAGAATAATTTGAAACTTGACAAATAAATAAAATAAAATAGCATATTTTATTTTATTACATTAATTTTGTAATTTATTTAACTATAAATAATTATGGAAACATTAGAAAAAAAGAAAACAGAAATAACATTCAGAAATGTTACATATCAGGATATTAAAAGTATTGTAAATATAAAAAAGAAAGACAACAGCAAAAAGTTTGATAAATGGTTTTTTCATAAGTATGAAATTACAGAAGACGAAGATTTTTATTTAAATAAATTAATAAAAAATAACAAACTTTATTTGCAAAGTTTTAATGAAGAACAGTTGAAGGCGTGTTTTATACTTCCTGTATTATATAAAGTAGATTTTATTTTTGGTGATATAAGAGACTGGTACGAATACTCAATTTCTGCAAAAATAAATAATGTAACCTTGAAATGCAAACCAGATTTTATGTTGGCAAAAGGAGACGAACTACCAGAGCAACCTTACTTTTTTATACAAGAATTTAAACCGCATTCGCGTCCAGCAAACGCAAAAGACCAGTTGCTGGCAGAAATGTTGGTTGCAATGAAAATAAATAATAAAGACAAAATACAGGGTTGTTATATAATAGGACAACACTGGTTCTTTCTTATTCTCGAAAAATTAGAAAATAAGAGTTACGAGTATTTTGTTCACGAAGGTTTAAATTGTCTTAAAATAAATGAACTAAAACAAATTTTTGTAAACTTGCAGGCGGTTAAAGTATTGTTTTGTAAAGATTAAATTATTAATTTTGTAATTTATTTAACTATAAATAATTATGGAAACATTAGAAAAAAAGAAAACAGAAATAACATTCAGAAATGTTACATATCAGGATATTAAAAGTATTGTAAATATAAAAAAGAAAGACAACAGCAAAAAGTTTGATAAATGGTTTTTTCATAAGTATGAAATTACAGAAGACGAAGATTTTTATTTAAATAAATTAATAAAAAATAACAAACTTTATTTGCAAAGTTTTAATGAAGAACAGTTGAAGGCATGTTTTATACTTCCTGTATTACATAAAGTAGATTTTATTTTTGGTGATATAAGAGACTGGTACGAATATTCTATCTCTGCAAAAATAAATAATGTAACCTTGAAAGGTAAACCAGATTTTATGCTGGCAAAAGGTGATTTTTTTCCAGAACTAC
>JAOZMB010000026.1:20775-31773 GCA_029934515.1 Bacteroidales bacterium | reverse complement strand
TGTTGGGAGTCGTTTTTTACTTGACCTAAAAATTGAAACTAACTGTACTCTCGCCGCCGAGACCGATGATATTAAACATGCCATAAATTATCAAACAGCTTATAAGATAATAAAAAAACAGATGAAAATAAAATCTCATTTGCTTGAAAATATTGCAAAAAGAATTTTAGACAGTTTATATAAAAATTTAAAAGGTATTGAAAAAATAACAATAAAAGTATCAAAAATAAATCCTGCAATGGGTGGAAAAATCAAAAAAGTAAGTGTTACTTTATCTATTTAATTTATTTATTTTTATCTAATCTATATTCATTAAATTTTTATATTTTTAATAAAATCTGTTTTTAATTTAAATAATTTTTTTACAATATTTGTTAGTTCATCAGATACTTTACTGAAATATATTAATGAACAGAATATAACTGTTACGAATAAACTTCTTACAATAATATCTATATAGAAATTTTCAAATTCTGGGATTAAATAATTTACAGCAATTACAAAACCCGAAATAACCATTATAATTATATGTTTATATGAATATGGTTGTAGTTTGTATTTTTTTAGAATAAATATAAAATATAAAAATACAGTAATTAACACTGTTGTAAACGAAGCGAAAGCACCACCTGTAAGTTTCCAGTTAGGAATAAATATAATATTTAAAACTATAATTAATATTATTTTTAACATCATAACATAACTATTTATTTTATAATGTTTTGAATTTGAGATGATTGTGGTGCTAACACCAGAGAACATATCTATTACAAAAGCCGCTCCGATGAGCAATATTACATATCTGCCTTCTTTATAGTCTGGTAAAATCATAAAAATATTATCAATATTTATCCAAATACCAATATAAAGTAGCATCGCAATAATTAATTGATTTATTGTACTTTTTGAATATATTTTATCTATTGTTTTTATATCTTTTTTTTTCCAAGCCTCTGCGAGAATAATAGAACTAATTTTTCTGACCGATTTTGCTGGAATAAGAATTAAAGCACCGAAATAAAAAGATATTGAATATATTCCAGTAGCTTCAAGTCCCAGATAATGATTTATCATATATTTGTCTATATTCAGTACTGCGATTCCACTGAACCCAGATATTAGACCAAATCCAGCTATTTTTATCATTTCGTTTTTATATTTTTTTATCAAATCAATATTTAAACTCCTGATATAAAATTGTTTACGTGCAATAAGAATAATTAAAATAACAATCGCTGGAGCAGAATAAATTATTACATACCAAAAAATAAAACTTTTAAAATTTATAAATTCAAAAATATACAAAACTATAATTATCAAATTTAGAAGTCTTACAACAAATTCTCGAACAAAAGTTCCAAGCACGGCATCAAATAATGCTCTATTATAACTGTCGATAAGCAAAAAGAAAACAGTGAAAAAAATTAAAGGAATAATGTAATAAATATTTTCAGAAAATAAAGCTGACTTCTCAATATTGCTTTCGATAAGATATGTTCTCATCAATAAAAATATTGTCAGTGATATTAGAAAGCCAATTAATGAGACATAAATTCCGAGAGTCAAAATTCCGTTGTGTTTATTTTTTTCGTCTCTAAAATAAGGAAAAATACGAGATTGTATATGATTAAATCCAAGATTCGAAAACTGAGAAAATATTAAAGCAACAGCAACAAGCAAATTTATTAATCCTATCTCGTCGAGTTCGAAAAACTTCGGCATCAATAATCCGACACTTATAAAGCCAAGTATGGCTCCTGAATACGTATAAATAGAACCTTTTATTGATTGTTTTGCTATTACACCCATATTTTTATTTTGATTATAATATTCTATTTAGGAATTGTTTGTTAGTAATCATTAAATAATAAATTAGTATTCTGTATAAATTAGTTTTTGCTTCTTACAGTTTTACAAAAGTTACTAATAATATGGCACACATCAAAATATTTAAGTGCTGAAAATCAAGGAATTACTATTTTGAAAAATAGATAACAAAAACTAACCACTAACAACTAAGCACTAACCACTAACCACTAACCACTAACAACTAACAACTAACAACTAACAACTAATTACTTACCCAAAGTATTTTCTTAAATCTCTTCGGTCTTTTTTTGTTGGTCGTCCTGCTCCGTGTTCTCTTATAATTTTATTTTTTGTTTTCATTTTTTCAAGTGTTTCAAGTATTTCTTTTGGAGTTATTTCTTTAAGATATTCATGTACGAGTTTTGCTCCAACACGATTTGACAACATTTGTTCCACTTTATATAAACGATATTCTGGTGGGTGTTTTATTTTAAAAATATCTCCAACTTTCAAAGTCCGAGAGGGTTTTACTGGAAGTTCATTTATCAATATTTTTTTTTGTTTACAGGCATTTGCAGCGATGCTTCTTGTCTTAAATAATCTCACAGCCCAAGTATATTTATCGACTCTAATTTTTTTATTCATTTTTATTTTTGATAAAATTAAACAAAAATTAATGACAAAATTATATATATATATAAAAATAGCAAAATATTTTCATAAAAAATATTACTTCTGATAATAGTACAAAATTTTGAATTTAGAACTTAAATATAAAACCACGAAATAACCATTGATAGATTATAAATACGAAAAATAAACAAAATAATAATTTATTTTTGAGGTTTTGATTATAAATAAAAGTAAGAATATTTGAAAATAAATAGCTACTAACAAACTTATAATAAAATAGATAAATATGGTTACTTGAAGTTAATTCAATATAGAGTATTTATATTATATTAGCTTTATGTCTAAATAAATATATTTTATATAAAAAAATTGTTTTATTTTTGTATTTTGAAAAAATGAAAACTTATTGTAGCAAAAAAACATCTAAACAGCAATAATTAAAAATAATCTTGTGTATTTGTTTTGCATTCTGATATTTTTTTTATTTTTTTATTTACAATTTGGTTAATGTATGTATTAAAGTATAAAAACTATAAAAAACTTTTTTTATTATATATTTTTTTATTAATTGATTTAAATTTTTTATTAACTATAATAATTATACTATGGAATTATTAAGCAGAATATTTGGAAACAGGAAAACCAAAAAGATTATTTTTGGAGTAATAATAGTGTTTGCTGTTGTCGCGGTGTTTGTGTACCTGTTTCACATAAGATACGAAATAGAAAAAAGAACATTAATAGAGCAAATTGAAAGAGAATTAGATACATTGAAAAAGAAAATAGAGGTAAAGACTGACAATAAAAAATTTTCTGACAGTATACTAAATGTTATTTATACAAAAGATGGATTTCGCGAAAATATTAATGCCGAAAAAGAAGACTTAAAAATATTGCCTGCAGACACTACTGTTAATAGAAAATTGAAAGATATTTTAAAAGAAATTAAGACTTTAAGAAAAGAAGTCAAAGAAATTAAAGTTTTAAAAAAAGAAGTCAAAGAAACTAAAAATTTAAATTAAATAAAATGATTAAATTAAAAATATTATTTAGCCTATTCTTTTTTTTTTTTTATTCAATAATGTTTTTTGCCAAGATGAATCAGTTAAAAAAAGAAACAATGAGTTGGTCAAGGAAAACGAAGAATTACGACTGTTTATTATTAATATTAATAATAAACTTGGAAGGCCAGTAAAAAATATTACAAAAAAATTAAAAACTAAGGGTTCTAATTTGACTCCTTTAATAACCAAAATAGAAGAATTAAAGAGATGCTGTAAAGCAGGAAGTAAATGCTGTACCGAAAGGGAACATTGCTGTTGGTTAAAAAATAGATTGATACATTTGTTTGATACATGTATATATGCTCATTACAAGGTATATAATAGAGATACAATGACTTCAGAAAGACTTAAAAGAAAATTAAACAAAAATCCAGATTCTATTTTTTGTAAAGTTGGGAGGTGGATTGAAAAGACAGCAAGGAGACATATAAGGTATGAATATTTTAGAAAAAATGATATGGACAGTGAAGGTAGAAGTGAAGGTGAATTAAATTTTTCTTTTGGACATACGCATGTATTTTTATCTGATACATTAGACGCTATTAAAGATACTGTTAAATATTTAAAAAAAGAAAATGAAATATTACGAAGAAAAGCCCAAGAGATGTGGAATACTTTAAGTAAACAAAACAGATGTGGCAAATCTGCTTTCCCTAGACAAGGAGCAGGCATACCAAGAGATGTTGATGGTAGATTTAGAATGATGACAGAAGAAATAAAACGCATCAGAGATATAAAAGATTTATTTGTATCTGAAACACACATATTGATGGATAACCATTTTTATAACAGAGGCGAGCACCCAAGAGATAACAGATTTAAAAAGTATGTTGATCTCCCAGATTACTGTAATAATATCGAAGATGATGTTGTTAAAATATTCAGAGAAATCAAAAAACGAATAGGAAACAGCGATAGTATAATAGACAATTTGTTGAAAAATACTCTTGTTATTGAGGGATTTGAAGGGAAAATATTTTCACCAGAGAAACCTACAAAAAGCTTAGGAATACTTTATCCAGATTCATTAGATAATGAAGACTGTTATAAAGAAGTTAAATCAAGAAAGTTAAAAAATATAAAAATAAAGTTTTATATAAATAGTCTCGGAATGGGTGAACAAGAATATTATGTAAAATTAGAAAATGAAAGAAATGGAAAAACCTCAAATCATGAAATAATTGTAAACATAGACGAAAATGGACATTCTTATGTATGTAGTTTTATTCCGCTCAAAGAACATGGTTTAAAATTAAAAAAAGGAGATATATTAACCGTAACAGTTATGGACGCAGAAAACGAAGCAATAAATACAACAACACAAAAATTTATATTAAAATGAAAAATTACATTATTATTTTATTCTGTTTTTATGCAATATTTACTAATGCTCAAACAGAACCTAAATGCGAAGAGGATACTTTTCCTTCTGAAATCAGAAGTACCTATAATTTGACTAAGATAAATGATAGTATAAATACATCCAGCTGGAAAAAATATATACCTGGAATTTATTCTTGCAAAGATACAATATTTATTTGTTCTCCCGATAAGATTCTTGCTGTGCCGTTGGATACACTAAATATTGAAAATAGGCATCTTAAAAGTGGTGTTGAAACTTACAAAATCGCTGGATATAAAGACCAAGTTTTTGTTATTATACCTAATCTGAAAATAATTAAATTAAAATCCAAATCTAAAAAAAAGATTTCCAAAAGATATAGAAATTTAAGTGTTTACGATTTTTTTGTTAATGAAAAAAATATTTGGATTGTTACCTACAACGGCATATTTGTAAAAGACCATTTTTTGAATGATGTTGATGGTTTTGAAAAATTTCAGCTTAAATTCAAAAGAGCAAATTCTATTTTTATTTATAAAAATTTTATTTTTTTGGGAACCGATAACGGAGCAGTAAAATATGATACTTCCAAAAAAAGATATAAATATATTCCAGGAACGAAAAAATTTACAATAAATAAAATAAGAGGAAATAATAAAGGACATATTTATATTGCTGGGAATGCTGGGAAAAAAAATAAAGGAAGATTGTGGTTTTATGATGCAGAAGAAGATACTATGACTATGTTATTAAAACGTAAAAATTCGTTGTATAAATACAAAAGTGACAACTTTTTAATAACAGATTTGTTGATTGATTCTATGAATAATCTATGGATAGCTTCAAAATATGTTTACAAATATGACTTTAACCGAGACTGGACTGTCTATAAAGATACTATTTATGCAAAGAGTCTTGCGATGGACAATAAAGACAGGCTTTGGGTAGGTACAGGAACGCAAGGCGTTTTTATGATTAAGGATACAAAGACCCGAAAATTAAAGCCAAAGGTAGTTAGCTTTGAGAACAAAAATGCCTGTAGCGGAAGTGGCACTGAGTTTAGACCACACACAGAATTACGCTCAGGAACAATAGATAAAATGATTTGGGAATACGGAGACGGTAAAATAGACTCACTTATCAGATTAGACGGCGAAGAAAATGATTCTTTAATTTGGTATAGGCATGACAAGAAAAAAATAATTTACTATTATAAGGAAAAAAATATTAGCGACCTTATTAAAAAGGAAGAAAATAATGATACATCTTTGAATTTCCGACCTCTTGAAGTAGTTGGTAAAGATATTTTTGGTAAATCTATCTTCGAAGACGAAGGAGTTATTGTTACTCATGTTTACGAAACATCTGGAATATTCAATGTTAAACTGACTGCAATATCAAACCACGGATGTAAAAAAGATACTATAATAAAAATAAAAATAAAACCAAAACCAGAAGCATATTTTGAAATAGAAAACTTGTGTGATTACCAAGATGTAGAACTTACGAATAAGTCAACAATAAGTTCTGGAGAATTTAAAAAAATGCGTTATAAACTTTATGTTCGTCCAAAAAAACTGTCGGCTTCAAAAGATACTATTTTATACAATAAAAATGCATCATACAGTACAAATAGTGTACGAAAAAAAATATTTAAAAATAAAGATATTGAACAAGAGTATTTTTTACAACTATCGGTAGAAACGGATTCTGGTTGTAGAGATACTCTCGTAAAAAGTTTTAGACGATTTCCACAACCAATATTACAAGAAGAAATTCCGGATAATTTTTGTGAGAATGATTCTGCGAAATTTTCGATAATTCCTGCTGCTGCCGATTCTATACATTGGAGTTGTGATTTTGGTGATGGAAATGATACTGTTTTTAACAAACGTTATGTTCCTATTGATACAACAATTTATTTTAAACACAAATACAAAAATTTATCAAAAAATATTAACAAATTTAAAATTGTTTTAAGTGCAAAAAGTAAGAAGAACTGTGTAGATACAGTAAGAAAAACTATCTCTGTTCGTAGTATGCCTGATGCTTCTTATTCGTATGATAATAAATTAACAGACCCACAAACTTTATTTAGAAATCCACCTATTGCTACTTATAAATATTGTCAGTTTAAAGAAAAAAAACATGATAGTGTAATTTTATTTAAAGAAAATAAAAATGATACTGTAATTCTATTTAAAGAAAAAAGTACTATTTTTTCTATAAGGAAAAAAATTTATGAAAAAAATGATACTTTATTTTTAAAGAAAGACACTACAAATTTCTTTAAAAAAGGAACTAAAAGAAATATTGTTATTTTATTTAAAAAATTAGATAAAAATGATACTGTATTATTAGTAAAAAACATAAAAACAGATAAACAGCTTCTTTATAGAGAATGGGTTTTCGAGGGAGAAAAACCTTGGTGGAAACGAAAAAAAGGATATATAGAAACATTGGAACCTGAATTTCGTTGGATGTATCCGAGAAAAACAAAAAAAAATAAAGATAATTTTGTAGAATATGAAACAAAACTTACGGTTACAAATGAACACAATTGTAAAAATGAAAACAGTATAATCCCTAAAATTAAACACCAACAGTACAAAAAAAATAATCTTATTCTTATTATAGACGGTGCAGGTAGCATGTTTCCGAAAAAAAAGTTTTTGCATGAAGATTTTATATCATGGTACAGTAATAAAAATTTACGAAAACTGAAAAACAGCCTGAAACTTTGGTTAAGTTGTATGAACAAAGATGATTTTGTTTCAATAATAACATGGAAAAAAATAGGCAATGGAGAAATAGTAAACAGCGGAAAAATACAGGCATTAAAAAAAAGAAAAATAATTAAAATTGTTAAAAAACATAAATATTCAGGGAAACTAACAATAAGGTTAATAACAGACATTCTAAATAACATTGATACTTTAATAGAAGAAAACTGTAACAACAGAATAATTGTAATTGGTGATAAAGATTTTATATCTAAAAAAATACTTAAAGATGCATCGGAAATAAAAGAAGCAAAGGAAAAATTAGACACTTTGAAAAAAAAATTTGAGCCTTTGGATATTAAATTTATAAAAAAAACAAAAAATAAAAAGTTAAGAGATTCATTGTTTCGAGCTATTATAAAAATAGAAAAACAGTTAGTAAGAGCAAATATAGAAAAAGAATGTGAAGGAGGAAGAGTGCATTTTAGTATAATAGAAATAGAAACCAAAAAGAAGACTGGGACAATAGTTGACGAGGATGTAGAAAAAACGAAAGAACAGAAAAAAAGAAACAGGGACACAAAGATTAGTAAAATAAAAAAGGAAACAAATCACAAAATAGATTCATTAGAAAAAGAATTAAATGAAAATAATTCAAAGGCTTTTAATAAAAGAATCGAAATTAATATAGAAAATGCACAAAAAGAAGAGAAAGAAAAAATAGAAAATAGAGAAAAACAATATAATGCTGAAATAAAGGATATTGACAGAAGACAAGACAGAAAAAATATGGATCCACTTGTTATAATAGGAAATGGCAACGATTATTCTGCCGGGTACAAGATGAGGAAAATATTTAGTCAAGAATTTGGAATCCCATCAGCTTGGAAACACAAATTATATTTAACATTCTATCCGCGCTCTATAATGCACAATGAAATAAAAATAGGCACAGCTGGTTCTGCTAACAAATATAAAAATTTGATTAACTCGACAGATACAAATAATATAGAGTTAAAATCATTTGACTGGGGAATTTCACTTGGAGTTTCTTTTTATGAATATTTGGGTGTTTCATTTTTGATAGAAGCTGGCTTTGAACAAAATACTTTTAACACAGTTATTGGAATAGAAAGTTATACGGATATGATAAGTATTGATAAAGATATAGATGAACAGGAATACACAAGTCTAGTAAGCGGAAGAGATATTACAGAATCTATTAAAATGAAAACATATAATATTCCTCTTTCTTTTAAACTTAGAGTAGGAGGATATGTTTTTGATAGATTTGCTATTTATAGTTATGCTTCGGCTGGTATTAAATTTAACATTTTAAAGCCAGAAGTTACTTCTTCATACGAGGGAGTATTTACTTACAAAGGTGCTTACAGCGATTACGGCGGTATTGATATGCCTTTGCATGATATACAACGTTACGGATTTGTTACAGATACTTTAATTTCAGGAGGTTCAAATTACAAAATAAAAAATAAAGATATTGAACGAGAGAAATTTGATGTTAAAAATTCATTATTTTTTACAGCTGGTTTTATTTTTAAATGGGAATTTTTAAGTTTAAGTATTGGCGGATATTATAATTACAGCAGTCAGGAAATGAAAATAAAGAACGATAAGTTTAATTTGTCGCCGACAATTAATGAATATAACACTATTTTAAAGGATTTAACAATTCGCAATACAAGTTCGTATGGTGCGCAACTCGGTATATCTCTTGATATTATAGGATTTTATGAATTTTTAACATTATAAAACACATAAAACATTATGAAAAAGTTTTTATTATTTTTATTATTTTTTGTGATTACTCTTGGCGTGTATTCGCAGGAGCTTGCAATTGAAGTAACGGCAGAGCCAAGTTCTATTTGTCTCGGCGATACTTCACAGATTACGGTTGAAGTTACAGACGCATCAGGAGAGCTTACATACACTTGGACACCTGACAATGGAACACTATCGGCAATTAATATATCAAATCCGAAAGCATTTCCAACAATTACAACAAAATATTATATAACAGTAAGCGATGATGATGAAACAGTTAATGATTCAATTGAAATAATTGTTTATGATTCGCCTGTTGTAGATATTACTGTTCAGGAAGATGAATTATGTTTTGGCAATGAGTTTGTTTTTACTGATAATTCGTATATTAATTCTGGTGAAATTAATTTATATAATTGGAATTTCGGAGACGGAACAATTGCATCGGAAACAATTAATGAAACATCTTGTAATTACAATATTAATCATGAATATTCAGACAACGAAGACCAAACATATACAGTTGCTTACTATGTAACATCATCAAACGGTTGTATTAGCAACAGCAGTATTGATATAATAGTTTCAGCCTCGCCTATTGTAAATTTTACAGTTCAGGAAGATGAATTATGTTTTGGCAATGAGTTTGTTTTTACAAATAGTTCGTATATTAATTCTGGTGAAATAGATTCTTGTTTCTTGGATTTCGGAGACGACAATACACACACAGAACAAACTAACAACGGTTCTTATAACTACAATGTTAATCACGAATATTTAACAAATATTGACTCAACATATCAGGCACTTCTTTTTGTAACTTCCGAAAACGGCTGTATTAGCAACAGTAGTATTGATATAATAGTTTCAGCTTCGCCTGTTGTAGATATTACTGTTCAGGACGAAGAATTATGTTTTGGCAATGAGTTTGTTTTTACTGATAATTCGTTTATTAATTTTGGAATAATTAATTCATGTCAGTGGGATTTCGGCGATAGTAATTCTCAAACAATAACTGTAAATAGCACTAATTGTAATTATACAATTTCGAATAATTACTTAAACAACGAAGACCAAACATATACAGTTGCTTACTATGTAACGTCATCAAACGGTTGTATTAGCAACAGCAGTATTGATATAATAGTTTCAGCCTCGCCTATTGTAAATTTTACAGTTCAGGAAGATGAATTATGTTTTGGCAATGAGTTTGTTTTTACAAATAGTTCGTATATTAATTCTGGTGAAATAGATTCTTGTTTCTTGGATTTCGGAGACGACAATACACACACAGAACAAACTAACAACGGTTCTTATAACTACAATGTTAATCACGAATATTTAACAAATATTGACTCAACATATCAGGCACTTCTTTTTGTAACTTCCGAAAACGGCTGTATTAGCAACAGTAGTATTGATATAATAGTTTCAGCTTCGCCTGTTGTAGATATTACTGTTCAGGACGAAGAATTATGTTTTGGCAATGAGTTTGTTTTTACTGATAATTCGTTTATTAATTTTGGAATAATTAATTCATGTCAGTGGGATTTCGGCGATAGTAATTCTCAAACAATAACTGTAAATAGCACTAATTGTAATTATACAATTTCGAATAATTACTTAAACAACGAAGACCAAA
>JAOZMB010000026.1:0-20675 GCA_029934515.1 Bacteroidales bacterium | reverse complement strand
AGCACTAATTGTAATTATACAATTTCGAATAATTACTTAAACAACGAAGACCAAATATATACAGTTGGTTATAATGTTACGTCATCAAACGGTTGTATTAGCAACAGCAGCATTGATGTAATTGTTCACGCAAAACCTTATGTACATTTTACGGTTCAGGACGATGATTTATGTTTTGGCAATGAATTTACGTTTATTGATACATCTTTTATTAATACCGGTAATATAGACAGCACGTTTTGGAATTTTGGAAATGGAATAATTGACACATTAACTTATTCCAATGCGCAATATATTAACGATACAATCAGATATTCTTATACAGAAAATATTAGTGCTTCTTATGATGTAATTTTTAAAGTGCGCTCTGGATACGGCTGTTTTTCAGATGATTCGTTATATACAGTAAATGTAGAAACAGCACCGACTGTATTATTTTCTTCCAATGCAGACAGTCTTTGTTGGGGTAATGAATTTGTTTTTACTGACAATTCCTATAATTCTGGAATAATTAATTACTGTCAGTGGGATTTTGGCGACGGTGCAACTGCATCGCAAACAATTAATGAAACATCTTGTAATTACAATATTAATCATGAATATTTAATTAACAGAGATACTACATATACGATAAACATTTCAGTAGTATCAATTAATGATTGTATTAGTAAAGACAGCATTGATGTAATTGTTCACGCAAAACCTTATGTACATTTTACGGTTCAGGACGATGATTTATGTTTTGGCAATGAATTTACGTTTATTGATACATCTTTTATTAATACCGGTAATATAGACAGCACGTTTTGGAATTTTGGAAATGGAATAATTGACACATTAACTTATTCCAATGCGCAATATATTAACGATACAATCAGATATTCTTATACAGAAAATATTAGTGCTTCTTATGATGTAATTTTTAAAGTGCGCTCTGGATACGGCTGTTTTTCAGATGATTCGTTATATACAGTAAATGTAGAAACAGCACCGACTGTATTATTTTCTTCCAATGCAGACAGTCTTTGTTGGGGTAATGAATTTGTTTTTACTGACAATTCCTATAATTCTGGAATAATTAATTACTGTCAGTGGGATTTTGGCGACGGTGCAACTGCATCGCAAACAATTAATGAAACATCTTGTAATTACAATATTAATCATGAATATTTAATTAACAGAGATACTACATATACGATAAACATTTCAGTAGTATCAATTAATGATTGTATTAGTAAAGACAGCATTGATGTAATTGTTCACGCAAAACCTTATGTACATTTTACGGTTCAGAACGATGATTTATGTTTTGGCAATGATTTTGTTTTTACCGATAGTTCGTATATTAATACTGGTGAAATAGAACACTGTTATTGGGATTTCGGAGACGGAACAACTGCATCGCAATCAATTAATGAAACTTCTTGTAATTACACAATTAATTATAATTATACAAACAATACTACAAATATTTATACATTCTCGCTTTACAATATTTCTGGGTTTGGTTGTGAATCGGATACACTGGAACAGAGTATTACAGTAAAAGCTTCGCCTATTGTAGATATTACGGTTCATGAAGATGAATTATGTTTTGACAATGAATTTGTTTTTACTGATAATTCGTATATTAATTCTAATGAAATAGATTCCTGTTATTGGGATTTCGGCGATGGTAATTCTCAAACAATAAATGAAAACAGTACTAATTATAATTATACAATTTCGCATAATTATTCCAACAACATAGAACAAACATATATGATTGGCTATTTTGCAAGAGCATTAAACGAATGTATAACTAACAGCAGTATTTATGTAACTGTTCATGAGCAACCAGGGTCTAATTTTACAGAAGAAGAAAACTCGTTATGTTTTGGCAATGAGTTTATTTTTACTGATAATTCAATTATTAATTTTGGAACTATTGAAGAGTCTCATTGGGATTTTGGCAATGATTCTGTTCAAATTGAATATCCCGGTGTACCGCAATGCGATTATTCAATTAATTATTCATATCTACATAATCTTGACAGTATTTATAATGTTTCATTATTTACTGTTTCCGATTTTGGTTGTTATTCAGATACTTTTTCGCAATTATTTGAGGTTCGTGAAAAGCCACTTGCCGATTTTTCAATAGTCTCGTTAGACGAACAATGTTTTGAAGGTAATAATTTTATTTTTTCGGATTTTTCTTCCATAAATACTGGCGAATTACAATATGGTTTTTGGGATTTTGGTGATGGTTTTCAAACCACTGTTTCGAATGATACAACTGTTATTAATTATCAAATAGAACATTCTTATATTGAAAATAAAGACTCTACTTATGTTATTAGTTTGTTTGTTGAGAGCGAAAAAATATGTTCCTCTGACATTATAAGTAAAGAAATTGTAGTACATGCTTCACCTGAACCGTTTATAAAACAAAGGCATAATATTGATACGCTATGCTCAAACCAATATGATGTTGAATATTTTACAGAAAAATATCCAGAACATAAATATTTTTGGAGTATTATCGGTGGTGAGTTTCAGGGCGAAACAGAAAACGATTCTGCTATTGTTCATTGGAATAAGTTCTCTGAAATAACTAAAGGCTTTGTTATTTTAGAAGAGGAAAACATCTATTGTAAATACAAAGATACTTTGGAGACAATTATTAGTCCAGATACAGCTCCCAATCGTGCAAAAATAGTTTTTAAAAATAATGATAAAGCAACGAGTATTTTTATTTGTTTATACTTTACAGCAAACAAATACGAGTGGGGAATAGACAGTTTAGGTGAACAAGGCAGTTATCATTTTTTTGATATTTTTCCTAATTCATATGATTCCACAAATACATATTGGGTTATAACATCTCTTGATTATGGACAACGAAGAACATGCTCAACTAAATCAATATATGAGGGTGCTGTTTTGGAAAACATTAATAAAAAAACAAGTCTTTCTGAGGCTGTAAATATTTTTCCTAATCCTAACAATGGTAAATTTAGTTTAAAAATTGATTACGAAAAAACAGGGACGGTATTGCTTAAACTTATAAGTCCAACGGGAAACACACAAATTAAAGATTTAAAATTTATTAAAAAAGATACTGTATTTTTACAAGAAATTGATTTTTCTGAACTTAACAAAGGTGTATATTTGCTTGAGATATATCTTGAAAACGAAAAATGCGGTGTAAAATTTATTATTCAATAATTAAAATTAAAAATCATGAAAAAATTAAAATTATTAGTTATTATTATTTTTATGACAGGAGTTTTATTTGCGCAAGAAAGTAGAGGTCTGAAACCTGTAAAAGTTCCAGAGGCTGTAGGAAATTCCGATGGTGTGTTATATACTTCGAGTCATGCTTTAATAATAGGAGAAAGTGATTATAATAACGGATGGTCTAAACTTTCTGGTGTAAAAGATGATATTCTTGCTTTAAAGAAAGCTCTCGAACAAAACGGGTTTAATGTTATAGTAAAAAAAGATATTAAAAGTTCTGAGTTTGACAAAATTATTAAAGAATTTATATCTAAATACGGTAAAGATACTACAGGTCGTGTAATAATTTACTATGCTGGACACGGTCATACAGAAATAAACGCAACGTCAAAGAAAAGTATGGGCTATCTTGTACCAACAGATGCTCCATCACCAATAAAAGATCGTGATGGTTTTTTGAAAAAAAGCATTCCTATGTCTCGTTTCAAAGAATATTCAACAACAATGGAAGCAAGGCATGTATTATTTCTGTTCGATGCTTGTTTTGCAGGAACTATTTTTGGAAGCCGAAGCAAAAAATTGCCTCCTGATATTTCTTATCTAATTTCTAAACCTGTACGACATTTTATTACAAGTGGTCGTGCTAATGAAGAAGTTCCTGATGAAAGTGTTTTTATACAAATTTTTATTAATGCTATTACAGGAAATGAAGCGGACAACAATAAAGATGGCTATTTGCTTGGAACTGAACTTAGTTTATATTTACAAAGCAATGTTATTAAAACAGAAAAACCTACTCATCCACAACATGGTAAAAGCTTTGATCCAACACTTAATCAAGGTGAATTTGTATTTGTATTAAAACGAGATACTCTAATAATAGATCCAGAAGAATACGGCAAAATTGAATTAAAAACAGAAAATATATCTGGAAAGTTATTTATTAACGGTGATTTTAAGAAAAAAGTATCGGAAAACAAAAAATATATCTTTAAAAAGCATAAAACTGGTGATTTTATAATTGAAATAATAGGAACAAAAAACTGGAAAAGTTCGGTAAAAGTATCCCCAGGTAAAACATCTAAAATTACTGCTAAAATTGAAAGAAAGTTTCCACCAGATCCAGAGACTATATCAATGAAAAAAATCAAAGGAGACGAGTTTATTATGGGAAGTAATCTTGGTCATAGTAATGAGCAACCTATTCACAATGTTCGTTTAAACAAGTTTAAAATAAGCGAAACAGAAGTAACATATGCACAATATATTGTTTTTTTGAACAATAGAAAAGTTGGGAAGGACGGTATTTTTGGCGGAGTTAAATATATTGATATTGATGCTTATGCTTGTGCGCTTGTCTATAATGATTCTACCAAAGAATTTAGTTTCAAAGCAAACAGTTATTCAGAAAGTGATAACTGTCCTGTAATTACAGTAACATGGTACGGAGCGAAAGCTTTTTGCAAATGGGCTGGTGGTAGGTTACCAACAGAAGCGGAATGGGAATTTGCTGCACGAGCAGGAAAAGATTATAAATATTCTGGTAGCAACAATATTAATGATGTGGCTTGGTACGAAACAGAAAAAACAAAACAAAAAACACACCCTGTTGGCACAAAATCTAAAAATGATTTTGGTCTTTATGATATGACTGGAAACGTTTGGGAATGGTGCTATGATTCTTACAATCAAGATTTTTATGAAAATAGTAAGTCTTTAACAGATCCTATGTATAAAGAAAAAGGACGTGAAAAAGTAATTAGAGGTGGTGCGTGGAACAGTGATGCCAATCGTTGCCGTTTGACTTATCGAGAAAGTCAAAAACCCGATTACAGTAGTAGTTCAATTGGTTTTAGAGTTGTTATTCCGTATTAATAGTAAATATTAAAAAAAAGAAAAATAAATGAAAAAAGAGAAGCTATTTAATAAATTTCTTAGAATAGTTGAGAAGGGTGGTAATGCTCTTCCACATCCAGCAACACTTTTTGCTATGTTTGCTGTATTTATTCTACTTATTTCTGCTGTCGCCTCGTTCTTTGGCTGGGAGGCTATAAATCCAGCAAGCGAAAAACTTATAAAACCAGTAAACCTACTAACAGAGAAAGGAATACATTGGATACTTGTCGAGATGGTAAATAATTTTACTGGTTTTGCTCCGCTTGGGATTGTACTGGTCGCTATGCTTGGTATAGGAATTGCAGAAAGAAGCGGACTTATTGCTACAGTTATCAGGTTATTGGTAATTTCTACTCCAACAAAATTTCTTACTTTTACTATTGTTTTGTCTGGTATTTTATCAAATGTTGCAAGCGATGTGGGATATGTTTTGCTAATTCCTCTTGCAGGAATTATTTATCATTCTATAGGAAGACACCCAATTATTGGTATGGCGGCAGCTTTTGCTGGTGTCTCTGGTGGGTTCTCTGCAAACTTACTCTTAGGAACAGTTGACCCTCTGCTCGCTGGTTTATCAACAGAAGCAGCGCATATAAAAGATGCTTCGTATGAAGTAAATCCAACTGGAAATTATTATTTTATGTTTGTCTCTACATTCATTATTTCTGTTGCTGGTACATGGGTTACAGAAAAAATTATCGCACCTCGATTTAGCGAATATACAGGTGAAGTTGAAGTTGAAACTATTAAAAAACTTTCTAAGAAAGAAAAAAAAGCACTTAAGCTCTCAACACTTGCTGGAGTAATAATTATGATAATTACAATAATAGGAATGATTCCAGAAGATGGTTTTTTCAGAGGTGCGCAATATCATTTGAAAAGAAAAGCTGTTATTGAATTAGAGCAAAAAAACTTTCCAAAAGATGTATTATGGGATATAGAAAAGATAGCTGGAAAGAAATTTAAAACTAAAAATGATTACGAAACAGCTATAATTTCAAAAATTGGAAAAGAAAATTTTGATAAATACAAGGTCGTTTTACTTGAAAAAGCAAAGATATCGGATGACGGAATTTTAACTTCACCACTTATAAAAGGTGTTGTTAGTATGTTATTTTTGGTGTCTGCACTTATGGGAATTATTTTTGGCGTAATTACAGGGACGTTCAAAAATGATGCTGATATTATGACAGGTATGGCTGATAGTATGAAAACTCTCGCTCTTTATCTTGTTCTTGTCTTTTTTGCGGCACAATTTGTAGCTTTTTTCAAATATTCAAACATTGGAGAAATACTTGCAATAAAAGGTGCAGTTGCAATTAAATCAACAGGAATGGGATTAATTCCACTTGCGATTATGTTTATTATACTGTCAGCTTTTTTGAATATGTTTATGGGAAGTGCATCGGCAAAGTGGGCAATACTTGCACCAGTATTTGTGCCAATGTTTATGTATCTTGGCTATTCACCAGAATTATCTCAGGTAGTCTATCGCATCGGTGATTCTGTTACAAATATAATCTCTCCAATGATGAGTTTCTTTGTTCTAATAATAACTTATTTTCAAAAATATGATAAAAAAGCCGGACTGGGAACTGTAATCTCAACAATGCTGCCATATTCGATAGTCTTTTTTATTATATGGACTATTATAATTATTGCTTGGATAGAAATAGGTTTACCACTCGGACCAGGTGCGCCAATTTACTATATTACACCAAATTAGAAAATAAATAAATAAATTATTATCGGTGTGGTTTTAAAGCTACGCCGATATTTTATAAGCATAAAGTTTGTGATAAGTTGATTACAACAGTTAAAAAATAAAATTATGAAATATCTTTATTTAACATTTTTAATAATATTGTTTTCAAGTTATGCACAATCGCAGACTGACAGTATTAAAAAAAATTATGTAAAATACACAATTTCTTTTAAGTTCAATGATGGTATTTTCTTAAATTTCGAACAAGTTAAGAAAAATAAACCATTACAAAAATTAAAAATTGTAACAGATATTGATTACAATAGATATGATTTTTTTGAAAAAATTCTTGAAAACAAAAAAATCAAACTGTATGATAAACTTGGAAATATGCAAACAATAAATGTATCAGATATATGGGGTTTTGCTAACAAAGGTGTTCTGTATATAAACCACAACGATGAATTTAACAGAGTACCTGTTGTCGGAAAAATAAGTCATTTTATTGCAAACGCCTCATATACAAATAATAATTATCCTTACAGATACGGAAGTTACAATAATAATTATTACAATCCGACAACAGTTACAGAGCTTCGCCAGTATTTACTCGATTTTGAAACAGGAAAGATTTATGATTTTAACTATATTACAGTTGAAATATTGTTAATGAACGACACAGAAATATATGACGAATATAATGATTTACGAAAAAGAAAAAAGAAAAAACTAAAATTTTTGTATCTTAGAAAATTTAATGAAAAAAATCCATTATTCTTTCCTAAATAATTTGCAAATTTACAGTTTGATGTTGTTATCAATATCAATATTAATATTAAATTTTTTCTATTTAGAAATCAAAGTTATCATCGTTTTCATATTCAACAAATTCAAAATTGATTTTTACAAGATGCGAAAATCTTGTTCCAAGTCCAAGCATATCTTCGTCGATGGAGTCATAATGCCAACGAATAAGAACATCACTAACTTTTGAAATTTTATTTATTAACATAATTATTTCGAATACCTGTTTCGATGAAGCAGTATTCAAATAATCAAGACTAAAATCAAATGTTGTTTTTTTATTCGGTGACCTTAGATATTCGTTAAGCCAAAAAATTATCGGTTTATAAAACTCAACAGCGTTCTCTGGTAAAGAAGACTTTGATATTTCAAATATCCCTTCATCTGGTTTTAAATTAATCTGTGGAGTATCTTCTGTTTCATTAATTATTAATGGTTTCATATATTAAATATTTAATTATTTTATCTCTACTTTTGCCTGAAGTGTAAAAAATGATAACTCACTGTCTATGTTATTAAATAAAAAGTTAAGTTTATTCCCACTTTTTATTCTCATATCAATAAAACCAAGACCTGTTTTTTCAGAACTTACAGGATTTAGTCCAAGTAAAACATCGTCATAATGTTTAAATAGTTGTTCTTTATTCATCTCGTTAAGTTTCTCTATCATTTTTTTTATTATACTTATATTTTTATTTTTAACATAATTACCTGATGTCAAAATAAAATTATTATTTGTTACACGCAAATAAAAAATTCCTCTATTTTTCTTCATTCCATCAATATTATTTGTATGTTTACTAATATTTTGCAACATCTCCACCATAATAGCATAAACTTTGCGCGATGTTAGCGATACATTTATGTATCCTTTTATTATTGATAGCAAGTTAAGAATTGTATTACGATTAAAACGTCCATTAAAATTTATCAAGATATTTTCTTCTTTTAATCTTTTATGAACTTTTTTAATATTGCCTAACTGATTATCATCTTGAATACTCGGTGCAGTTACATTTTTTTGTGCGCCTGCATTTGGAATTTCAGTACGAAAATAGAAAAAAGAATTATCATGACCAATATTTTCAAAATCAAATAACAATTTTTTACCTGATTTACGAGCCATCTCAATTAGACCTAAACCAGCACCTCCTTTATCAGATATTTTTCCGTCTAATAGAATCTTGTTTCGCAATTTTTTAAGTTGAGATTTTTCCAGAACATTTATTTTTTCAAGTTTAGGTTTTAGTACTTTGGCTTCTTCTAATTTCAAAACATTTCCGGTTGTAATAAAGTATTGTTCGCTGTTCTTTTGGATAGCAAACATTCCGTTATTGCTGTAATTAATATTACTGTCATCTTTATGTTTTGTTATATTTTGCAAACCTTCTACCATGACAAAATATATACGGTTCTTCAAAGATGTTTTACTTGCAGATTCTTTTACATTAGTTTCAGCAAGGGCAAGTATTTTTTGAGAAATCTGGCTTGAAAACCAACCATTGTAGATATACTCAAAATCAGCATCTTTTATTCGGTTAAAAAATTCAAATGCAAGTTCCACGATTTAATATTTTAATATATTACACAATAAAAACGCCAAAGATATGTTTTTTACATAAAAATAAAAAAAATTATAAAAAAACTTCGTTCTATTTATTAATAAACAAAAACATTTAACTGTATAGTTAGTATTTTATTTTATAATATTAAAGAATCATAATGTGTTTGCTTATAAGATTCTATTATTTCCAGATATTTTGTCATAATTTTGTTTTTTATAAAGTAAGTATTATTTTTGCATAATAGAAATTATTCTGATTGAAAACAAAGTTTCAGAAGTTATTTTTTAACGATTTTTTACACTGTATTAATATTTCATTTAATAAAAAAAAATATGAAAAAAATTATTGTATTATTAATTTTTGTAGTGGCAGTTAAGTTCTTGTATTCACAAGAATCAGACACAGAGTTTAAACCTTATGGAAAAACTTTTGTAAAGGTATTTACAAATTATCACAGCACTTTTTCAGACAATGAAACACACAATGCTTTTGAGATTCAAAGAGCATATCTTGGCTATGGTTTTAAATTGAGTAAAGAATTTTCAGGTAAAGTAACATTAGATGTAGGAAATCCGAAAGATGATGGAAAATTAATGATGACTGCATTCTTAAAAAATGCTTATTTTCAGTACAAAAAAAATGGTTTAAAAGTTAAATTTGGACTTATTAGTCGTTATCAATTTAAAATGCAGGAAGAGTTATGGGGAGGCAGATATTTGTATAAATCATATATGGATGAATATAAATTTGGAGCAAGTGCAGACCTTGGAACATTTATTAGTTACAAAATACATGATGTAATAAGTGTTGATGTTTCGATTGAAAATGGTGACGGATATAAATCTCTCGAAATGGACAGTGTTCTTAAATATAGCGGTGGAATTACAATTACACCAATTAAAGGATTAAATATTCGTGGATATACTGATTATATGGGAGAAGAAGATGCTCAACAAACTTATGCCGCATATATCGGATATGGTCTTAAATATATAGAAATTGGTGCAGAGTATAATTACCAGTTAAATAATAAATTTAATACAGATAATGATTGGGGTGGTTATTCATTTTATGCCTCTTATAAATTTGGAAAATTAAGAGTATTTGGAAGATATGATAAATTGAAATCAACAACAGTCGATGGTGAAATAGGTGATTGGAATTATAAAAAAGACGGACAAGCAATATTAGCTGGCTTAGAGTTTATTCCTTTAAAAGGAATAAAAATTACACCAAATTATCAAGCATGGATATATGAAAAAGATTCTCATGTAAGTCATTCAGTATATTTAAGTTGCGAAATCAAATTTTAAAAAGTATTAATTAAAAACAATTCAGTTATAGAACATACGCATCAAAAAATAAATCATACTTGATTAATACAACTAAATCAATATTTTAAAAATTCGGCAAGCTATTCACTTACTCTATAAGCTGAAAAGTTGTTGTGCAGATGCATCAAAATATTTAAGTACTGAAAATCAAGGAATTATTATTTTCAAAATAGTGAATTTTAATGGGTTTAAAAATATAACATATTGATAATCAAGCATGATTTATTTTTGATGCTTCTGCCCTATAAAAGTTGTTGTACATTAGTACGCTGTAGAATTTTTTATCTAAAAAATATCTTTTACTTTATCAAAAAAACTTTTTTCAGAGTCATTTCCTGTTGGATTAAAGTTACTTGATTTACTTAATTTTTCAAGCGTTCTTTTTTCTTCTTTTGAAATTCCAGTAGGTATCCAGACGTTTACTCTAACCAGCAAATCACCTTTTCCGTAGCTTCCATAAGATGGTAATCCTTTTCCTCTCAGTCTTAGTATTTTTCCTGCTTGTGTTCCAGCACCGATTTTTATTTTAACAGCACTTTCTATTGTTGGTACTTCAACCGATGTTCCAAGTACAGCATCAGGAAATCCAATAAATAGATTATACAATAAGTCATTTTCATCTCGAATTAAATCTGGGTGTTCTTCTTCATGAAATTCTACAATTAAATCTCCTTCCATTCCACCTCGTCGTGCTGCACTTCCTTTTCCAGCAATTTTCATTTGCATTCCTTCTTCAACTCCTGCTGGCACACTTATTTTAACAATATCATCGCTTTTTATTATACCTTCACCATAACAATGTGTACATTTGTTTCTAATAATTTTTCCTTCTCCATTGCATCTTGTGCATTTAGCACTTGTCCGCATTTGTCCCAGCATAGTATTATGCATTTTTGTTACCTGTCCTGTTCCTTTGCATGTAGAGCATGAATACTGCGAACCATCTTTTGCGCCGCTTCCGTTACAGTGTTTACAAGCGATATATTTTTTTACTTTAATTTTTTTCTCTGTACCGTGCAATATATCTTTTAATGTCAGTTTTACTTTTACTCTCAAATTTGCACCTTTGTTTACTCTTCTTGTTCTTCCTGATGAGCCCCCGAATCCCCCGAATCCACCAAAAATATCACCAAATTGCGAAAATATATCTTCGACTGTCATTCCGTCTCCACCAAATCCTCCTCCACTGCTGCCTCTTAGTCCTTCGTGTCCGAAACGGTCATATTGGGCTCGTTTCTCTTCGTTACTAAGTACTTCGTATGCTTCGGCAGCATCTTTAAACATTGCTTCTGCATTTTTATTATCCGGATTTTTATCTGGATGATATTTCATTGCAATTTTTCTGTACGCTTTTTTTATTTCTGTTTTTGAAGCGGCTTTTGAAACTCCAAGTATTTCGTAATAATCTCTTTTTGACATATATTTTTTAATTTTGAATGATAAAATGACACGGTTTGAAATTGAATTTAAAATATTTTCAGTTATCAATTATTTATTCACCAACAACAACTTTTGCAAATCTGATAACTTTATCATTCAATTTATATCCTTTTTCTATTACATCAACAACTTTTCCTTTCATTTTTTTGTCGGTAACAGGAATTTTTGTCAGAGCCTCGTGCAAATCTGTATCGAATTCTTCTCCAACAGCTTCTACTTCTTTAATTCCTTTTTGTTTCAAAAAAACAGTTAAATGTTTAAAAATAAGTTCAACTCCTTCTTTTAAAGCATCAATATTATTTGATTCATTAACAGATTTTTTTGCACGTTCTAGGTTATCAATAATAGGTAAGAAATCAATTAATATATCTTTTCCAGCACTTTTTATTAGTTCTAATCTTTCGTTAAGTGTTCTACGTCGATAATTATCAAACTCAGCCGATAGTCTTAAATATTTATCATTTAACCGATTATATTTTTCTTCAAAAGATATTTCTTTTATTTTATTTTCTTTTTTTTCATCTTGTTCACTATTTTGAACATCATCATTCTTTACATTTTTTTCTTCCGCTATATCTTTAACTTTGTCTGTTTTAGTATCGATTTTTTTATTTTCAACAACTTTTTTCTTTTTTTCTTCTTTCACTTGTTCTTTTTTTCCTTTTTCTTTTTTGTTCATCTCAGTAATACTTTTAATAATTAAATTAAAAATTAAATTAAAAAAATTAAATAATTTATCAATCATATAGACAATCAAAATATTTGCCAAAAAAATATATGACAAAATGACATAATATAAAAACCTACAAAATAACATACAGATTCAATTGTTCTGAATAATTTTCTATTTTTTGTTATCTTTTTAAGGTTTGTTTTTTTATAATTTTAGGCTACCAACATACAAAAAGTTAGACAATAAATTACTATCGGAGTGTTTCTTAAAAAACCACTCCGACAGTTTATATACACTATCCTATCAAATACTTTTTTTGTAAACAAAATAGTTGATAGGATTTTTTGAACATCAAAAAAAATTATTTTTTTTCTTCGTTTATATCATCATTAGGTTTCTCTCCTGTTTCATCATTTGATTCTTTTTTCGGTTCTTCTATTATTTCTTCGTCTAATTCTTTTTTTATTTCTTCGACTACTACTTCTACTTCTTCTTCTTTTATTTTTTCTTCTTCTACTTTTGCAAGTAATGCTTCAAGAACAGCTATTCTATTCTCGACTTTTTCGAGGTCTGAAACGGTTGCAAAATTAAACGATTTTAGTATTTTTTCGATTATACTTTTAAATTGACTTTCTATCTCGTCTTTTTTAGTTTCCGTATTTTTTGAAAAATCGTCAACTATTTTTTTACCTTCTTCTTTCGAAATCTTCCCGTCTTCTATCAGACCTTTAATAGTGTCACGCATTCTTTCAGTTGTAAGCGATACAAATCCTACACCTGTATAAATGAATTTTTTAAATAAATTTTCCATCTTATTTGTTTATGTGTTTTGTTTGTTTACTGTTTTTGGAATATCTATAATTCGTTCCAATATAGTAAAAATAAAATAGTTTATTTTTGTTGCTTGGCAACAGCTTTTTCTAGTTCAGATAATCTTTTTGATAATTTTTCAAGTTCATCTGCTTTTGCAAATTTCATTTTATCGGTTACCTTAATAATTATCTCTTTTATCTTTCCTTCATATTTTTTTTTCTTTCCATCAGATTCTTTGAAAAAATCTTTAACAATATCTTTTCCCTCTTTTTCAGAGATTTTATTATCTGAAACTAATTCTTCGATAGTTTTTTTAAATCTGTCAGCAGAAAGCGAAACTAAACCAACTCCTGTATAGACAAATTTTTTTAAAAGACTTTCTAAATTTTCCATAATTTTGAATGTTTTATGTTAAAATAATAATTCATGCAATTATAATATGTAAAAATAAAATAAAAAAATATATTAAAGAACATTTTTTATTTTTTTACTAGCCACACAAAGTTGAGCAATAAATTACTGTCAGAGTGGCTTTAAGGCACTCCGACAGTTTATATATTTACATTAATAATTTTTGTTAAAATCCGTATATTTCAGATAATTTTAGCCCAAGACTTTCGCTTTTTAAATTTATTTCAATAATTTTCCCGCTTGGGTCTATCAGGAAGCTCGCAGGTATAGAACGAACACCGTATCGTGCAGCTGGCGCACTGTCCCAGAACAAAAGGTCGCTTACATGGTGCCAATTATCGAGTTTATCTTTTTTAATTCCTTTTTTCCATTCTTCATCTATTTTGTCAAGTGATACTTGAAATATTGTAAACCCTTTTGATTTATATTTATTGTAAGTGCTTACCAAATTGGGATTTTCTCTTCTGCACGGCGGACACCAACTAGCCCAAAAATCAAGTAATACATAATTTCCACGTAATGAAGATAATTTTAACTCTTTACCTTCTGGTGTAGGCAAAGAAATATCTGGTGCTTCTTCACCTATATTAACTTTTCCCGTTTTTGGAGGAGTTGTTTTTCCTTCCAAAAAATTATGAAGTGCAATAACAGATTCCGAATTAGGATACAATTCAAATAATGTTTTATCTACTTTGTCAAAATGCTCTCTTTCTTTTCCAATATCTATAACTCGCATGTCTTTTGCAATTTCCTGTGACAGAGCTACTATAGAAGCTAACGAATTGTGATTAGTTTCGATAAACTTTATTGAATAACTATGTTGTTTATCATAGATTTTTGTAAATCTTTTATTTAACACAGTTTTTACAGAATCCGAAGTCATTCTGTTATGATTCGCCCCAGACATTGCTTCTTGATAAATTATCTCTAAGGAATCAATACTAAGAAGAGTTTCCCTTAACCTCATATCTAATTCTTTAACTAATTTAGAGTCTTTTGAACCGTCAACAGTATAATTTTCAGCAAAATTACTTGTGTCAGAATTAACTTTTATATGGTCAGAAGAATCAATAACAAGTTTTATAAAACTGTTACTACCAACCATAGTTAAAACATAAAACTCGGGACTATTAGATACTGCATCATCACTAAAAGAAAACGCTCCGTCCTGCCCTAATTCTACTGTATCTATTGGAGTTGAATTAGAACCTAATTTAATAAGAACTATTTTTTCACCAACACCATTTTCTATTACTCCGCTCACCGTAAAATCGTTTTCTTTCACTGTTTCGTTGTTACACGATAAAACGACTGATAAAATAATTGTAAAAAAAAATAATTTTTTCATAATTTTAATTAATATTTTTATTTAAAATAACAGTGCAAAAATAAAAATATTTATACATGTAACAACTTATATTTTAAAATATATTAATAAACATTAATATGATATACAAAATAATAAAACACAAAAATAATAATATATTAATAATCAATATATTAAGTTATATTTTATAATTTTTTTTTATAATTTTTTTTATTTATTACTTCTTAAAGATATCATTTTTTTTGTAAAAATTTTATTTTCGCATCTTATTCCAATAAAAACAAATCCAGAGTAATTTATTTCAAGTTCTGTTTGTCCGTAATTGTTTTTTTTTGTCAAAATATTTTTACCGTTAATATCAAATATTTCAATATCATAAGTTTTGTTATATTTTTCGGAACTAATAATAATTTTTTTACCTGATACATATATATCAAAAGGAGTTTCATTTTCTGTATTAATTATACCAAGAGGCGTTGTTGAAAGCGAAATATAATTTGAATAATCGCTTAAATATTCATCATATTCTACTCTTATTCTATAAAAATATTCTGTTTCCTGTTCTAATCCTGTTACTTGCAATTCGTTTACAATTCCTGTTGAAAAATTTTCGTATCCAGTCAAATAATTATCAAAATTTTCATCATAAGCTACATCTAATAAATAATCAGTTGCAGTGGGTAAATTTACCCAATTTGCATTAAAGCTTTCTGGATTTATGTTAGTAGCTGGCATGCAAATCGTTGGCGATGTTATAACACCGTATTCCAGAACAATATCATCAACATAAAGAGTACTTCCTTCGACAGGCGAAAAACCAGATGAGATAAAACCTACATTTATAGTATCTGGAATTTCATCGCTGAAATACACAAACGGAACCGTTACATTAGTATATTGAGTAATTTCGTTTCCTGAAAAATATATTGTAGCAGCTATTGTATCTCTTTCTTGTTCTGTTTCGTTCCATTTTGTTAATATTCCAAGCATAGCCATAGTATCTTGCTCAATAAAAAAATATTTGATAAACGCGCTAATTCCTGTTGGTCGTTCCGTGAACGGTACTCCTCCTGTTGGCAAAAAAGCTTCCAAATCAAATTCACCAAGCATTAACATACCTGGGATTATTTGTCCTATAATTGAACCAGTCTCTAATTTAGCTGCATAAGTTCCCTGATTTGCATCTTCACTTCTCTCTAACGAATAAAAAAACGGTGGAATACTCAATGTATTCCAATCAACAGCGTCATTCTCATTTGTCCATTCTTCTAAGTCGTTGTTCGATAGTTGCAGCTGTGCATTTGTTACAGTTGGTAATAATAACAATAAGATTGTCGTAAATAAAAAAAAACTTTTCATGTGTAAATAAAATTGTGAGAAAATCGAATATTTTAATTTTCTCTATTTCTAAATTTAATATATTTTTATTTTTCTTTTATTTTCAAAATATTAATCGTATCTTTTAATATTTGGTTTTCATTTTCGAGTTCAGATATTTTTTCTTTTAGCATTCTGTGTTCAACAGAGATACGTCCAAGTTCAGCTTTTAGTTCTTCTTTTTCTTGTTCGAGAAGTTCTGCATTGTTTCTGTTCTTTTTTAACACTTGCGAGAGGTCTTCTGTTGCTTCTTTAATATCTGTCTCAAAGATTTTTTTTTGCTCTGACCAATATTTAATTTGTTCTCTGTAAAAAGTTCTCTTGTTTGTTAGTTCTCTAATATCGAGTTCTATTTTAGCTAATTTATTTTCAGCATCTCTAAGTTTTTCTTTTTCATTAATATTTCTTAGTCTTTTAGTTTCAGAAATAATTTTTTCTCTTTCTTTTATTAAATTAGCAAACATAGCCGAATCAGCAATCATTTTAGCTTCAAATTCCTTAATATTTTTTTTTGCAATATTTAACTTTTTGTCTAGGTTCCTTATTCCAACATCATTGCTTGCTTCGTTCAGGATATCAATAGCTTTATTTGTTTCTTTAAAAGTCAAATTAAAAACATTTTTATTCTCGTCCACCATTTTCGAGATAATACCTATCTTTTCAACCGACTCTGGTTTAGAAAAATCAGCTTCACTTGTATATCTAAGAACAGTTTCAATAACTTCTTTTTGCAATTTTTTATTTTCAAGGCTATCATTAACCCATTGTATTGCAAGCGGCCCCATTATAGCTGTAATAAAAACCGTAATAACTGATGGACGAAAAACCCTATCCGAAATAAAACCTCCAACTTTACGTAACAATATTCGTCCTCGCAATTTTCCATTTGTAATTACTTCGGAAACATGTATTTCTTTTTCTTTTTTTATATTCTGCTCGTCCATTATTCTACAATTATTTCGAAATATTTTTCATTAGCTGCTTTCGCTTTCGTATTTTTACTTCTTTGATATTTCATGTGCAAATAGAGTTTACCTTTTTTTATTGTTTTGAATGTCCAAGTTTCAATACCTCCGGCACCTATCATTCCCATACTTCTGTCATCATTTTTATATTCTTTTTTTTCAAAACTGATTATTTTAGGTTTTATTTTACTTGCCAAAATCCATGAGTGTCCTGTTGAGGGATTTGTTGTCAATTCGATTTTCAATTCTTCTCCTTTTTTTAGTTTGAAAGTTTTTGCAATTTTATTGGCTTCGACACTTTTAATAACAGTCTTTGAACTCTCACACGAAGATAATAATACCGCAAACATAGTTAATGCAATAGAGATTTTAATTATTTTTCCCATAATAATTTAATAGATTTTATTTTTAAATTAAAAACTTTAAAATGTATATAATACAAAGATAATATTTATTATAATAAATTTACAAAAAAACTGATATAAAAGTTTATTTTTTATAAAAAAAACTTATCTCCCGAAGGAAATAAGCTTTTTATATTAACATTTTCCAAATGTTTTTAAGCATTTGGAAATTTTAAAGAAGCATTTATTTTACAATAACTTTTTGAGTTAAAGTATAATTGTTATTTGTAAATCTTAAGAAATAAACACCTTTTGTAGCAATATTTAGAGTGCTATTGTTAGTATCTATTACCTGAGTATTTATTATTTTTCCTGTAATATCAATTGTTTCAACAGTTACTTGTTCAGTTACATTTACCGTAAATACTCCGTTTGAAGGATTAGGATAAACGCTGATTCCGTAATTTGCAAGTTCTTCTACAGAAACATTACAAATAAAATCAATTTCTATGATATCACTTTCTCCGCTGTCATAAACAGATTTAACACCAGCTGTATGAGTTCCAGCTTCAAGCTCAGTAAAAGTATAAGTAGTTTCACCTACTCCTGCTGCTACCTCAGTTCCGTCAAGATATACAGTGTAGCTTTGGAAGTCTTTGTCATTATTGATTGAATTTGTATATTCATCGTATTTATTTTCAATTTCGTCATCATTCATACCTGAAGTTCTAAAAGGAATACCTTTAATTTCAGTATTAACAACTTTAGGAGTGAATTCTGCTTTCGTTTTAGTTCCTGAAACAGAGACATTGTCTAGCTTCATCCAAAACATATCATAACAGTTTGTATGTTGAAAAGCAAGATATACTGTTCCAGAGTAATCACTTAAATCAACTGTAACTTGTTCCCATTCACCTGAAGTTACTCCTTCCCAAAGTATTTCTGTAAAGTCACCAATGTCTGTTCCAGTAGTTGATAATTTTACATAATAGAAATCATCAGAATAAGCTGGATCTTGTGCATCATGATACCAAGATAATACAGAACTTGAACCAACTTGAATAGCTGGAGTAATTAAATAATTATCAGGTGTTAAAGCTCCTGCAGTGTTATCATAAGATGCACTTGTCATACAACCATCACCTTCGTATGCATCAAAATCGAATCCTTGTTCAACAGTATTTATCCAATTAAACCCGTCACCGTCATTATCAACAGCAAGCCAACCAGTAGGCAAAGTTCCGCTTTCAAAATCTTCGTAGAAATCTTCACCAACACCGCCGCCTGTGTTCCAGTTAAATACAGCTGTAGTTTCTCCAGACTCAATAAGTACCTCTAAATTAGAAGGTGCAACAACAGTTTCGTCAAGAGCAACATCAACAGTTTCTGTTCCACCGTTTACTGTGAAAGTTCCGTCAGCACTTACATAATTACTTGCAGTTACTGTGTAGTCATAATCACGGTCTGGTAATTCAAAAGTTACCGCACCAGCAGTTGTTGTTCCAGTTAATGTTATTTCATCATTATCAGTAACAGTTACTTCTGCACCATTAATTGGGTCATTTGTTCCCCAGTTTTCGGTTACATTAAATGTTACTTCGTAATAATTCAAAAATTCTAATCCGTTTGAAATTGTTGGGTCAGATGAACCAGTTTCATAATTAGCCGTTAAAGCCCAATAATACATTCCTTCGTCAGCTGGAGGCCAGTTAGCGTTATCAGTATAATTAAATACATCGTTTGCAAGTCCTGTAGTTACAGTTGTCCAGTTTGCTGGAGTTCCCATATCAGCTTCTTCGAAGAAGAATAAATCAAAAGATTGAAGACTTTTTGTTCCTTTGTCTTGTTCTGAAACAGTTACAATAGGAGTTTCCAAAGGTAGATAAGTTAATTTTTCAGTACTGTTATCAATAACAACATTGGACGTGTTTTTAGCAAGCGGCCCGTTGTCGCGACATGTAGGTCTGAATAAGAAATTCAAAGGAAAACCAGAATACATATCAGTCCATGCGCCACCTGTATAGTCACCTGAGTAATAATGCATTCCTGGTGCAGCAACATAAGGTTCGCCTATTCCGTCATCAGTTGCAAGTGCAAGGAAACCGTTAGTACTTGCTGCAAGATAAAACCCGTTTGGAGCATCTACTGATTCTGGTAATACAAATGTATTCCATTCTACGAATGTAGTTGTTAGTCCCATTTCACTAAATAAAAGATTAGATTCATCAGGAGTTCCATCAGATTTTAATCCAAATACAAACAAATTAATATAAGCAGCGGCAGATTCCTCAGTTAAGAACCAAGAGATTTCTGTTATTTCAGCATTATGGTTAAATATAGAACCGAGAACACTATTATCCGTTCCAGTTCCAAAACCAAGTTGTCCTGTTGCTGTTCCGTCATCATGTCTAAGTTGTACAGTAGGATTCATATCCCAAGTAATTTCTGCTTCTGTTTCGTTATCAACAGCCGTTACAACACCTGCCGCCGATAAGTCTTCGTCAAGTACCACATCTACAGTAATGTCTTGGTTTACAATATCAAAAGTACCTGTTCCGTCAGCATATCCGTCAGCAGAAACAGTAAATTCATAAGAAGCTATCGGAAGTCCTTCAATTGTTGCTGTTCCGTCAGTTGCTGTTGTAGCTGTCCATATTTCTTTAGCCGTATTTGTAACAGTAATTGCAGCATCTGCAACTGGACCGTTTCCTGCCCAACTTTGTGTAACAGTAAATACAGTATTGTAAATAGTAAGAGCCAGTGTATCCTGAATAGTATTTGTTCCTAAAACTATAGATG
>JAOZMB010000025.1 GCA_029934515.1 Bacteroidales bacterium | reverse complement strand
TTAATGCTCGTTCTGCAATTCGAGGACGCGAACAACAATTAATTGATTTTTACGGTGGAATTGGATATAAACAGGTCGCAAATATAAGACGAGGTGTCAGTAAAACAAACAAACGAAGACATCGGTATCACAAACATTCAAATGAATATTTTGGATATTTATCCAAATTTACAGGAAATAAATAAAATAATGAAAAAAAATAAACTTACAACTGAACAAAAAAAAAAATTTGGTTTTTGTACGAATGGAATATGACTATAACCGAATACATTGAATATCTTTCACCTGCTCCCGACCATAATTGGAGAGATGATTTTGAAAAACCGATAATGACAAAAAATGATTTAAAAGGTTGGCAGGAGGCTTACAATGATTCGCTTGAAATTGTACAAGACCTTTTGCCTGAGCAATACAAAACTCTCGACAAAATTTTAAAAGATAAATTCGGAGAAGGATTATTCGAGGCTGATAAAAAACATGTGAAAAAAATTAATAAAATTGTGGAAAAAGGAAAAATAAAAACAGAAGTACAATATTATCTTTTGCGTGAATATTTTGAGCGTATTTGGGATATGATAGAATATAAAAATACGGCAGGAAAAATCGAAAAAATGTTGTACGTTTTTGAAAATAAAATAAAAAAATAAAAATTATGATTTTACAACCTGAAAGCTTGTGATACAATTATTATAATCATGTCTCTTATAAAAAAAATTAACAATAATGAAAATATTACACACATCTGATTGGCATATAGGTAAAAAATTATATAAAAAAGATTTAGAAGAAGACCATATATATTTTTTCAATAATCTTATTAAATATATTAAATCTGAAAATGTAAATTCCTTAATTATTTCTGGCGATATTTTTGATATTGCATATCCTTCAAACAGCTCATTAAAACTTTATTACGGTTTTTTAATGAAACTATTAGAGACAAACTGCAAAAATGTTTTTATAATAGGTGGAAATCATGATTCCGTTAGCACACTTGAAGCGCCAAAAGAAATATTAAAAATTTTGAATATAAATATTATTGGCGGTATGCCATTGCGTCCTGAGGATTTAATATTTACTGTTAAATATAAAAATAATGGTGTTCATATTTGTGCTGTTCCTTATTTGCGAGACAGTAATATAAGAAAATCAGTTATTAGACAGACACATACAGAACGCAAAAAAGCATTGCAAACTGGAATTGGAGAATATTATACGACTGTTGCAGATATTGTTAAGAAAAAAAAAGACAAATTTCCTGTTATTGTTACAGGTCATTTATTTATGACTGGTGTTTCAAAAAGCGACAGCGAACGCGATATTCATGTAGGAAACCTTGACGGTATAAGGCTCAGCAATATGCCAGATATATTTGATTATTGGGCACTTGGACATATTCATCGTCCACAGATAATTAACGGAAAAGAAAATATTAGATATTCAGGCTCGCCTATTCCTTTGAGTTTTAGCGAAAGAAATGATAAAAAACAGATAATTATTATAACAATTCTGGAAAATAAAATTAGTGATATTAAACCAGTTGAAATTACACCTTACAGGAAATTAATAAAAATTACAGGTACATATAATGAGGTCATAAGAAAAATTGGACATTATAAATCGAAAAGTGCAATTAAAAATAGAGCAGATATTTTAATAATCGAAGAGAACTACGACCCATCTATTGTCATTCGTTTTGAAGAATATTCCAAAACTGTTAAAAATATTGAAATCTTAAATTATAAAATCCATTTTAAAGACAGAATTACTGGAACAGATGATTTGTTTGACAAAGGATTGAATTTAAATGAGCTTAAAGTTAATGATGTTTTTAATAAAAGACTTGAAAAAGAAGGAATATCACAGGAAAATAAAAAAGAACTGATGCTCGCTTTTAACGAAGTAATTGAGGAAATTGTTCGCTAGTTTTGTAGTGATATTTTTAATCGAAAATTTTGTATTTACAAATTTTAATTATTCTGAATAAAATAAAAATTATAAAAAATGCTCGAATTCTTAATTAATCTTGATAAAGATATATTTTTGTTTTTAAATAGTTTTCATTCATCGTTCTGGGACGTAGTGATGTATCAAATCAGCGGCAAAATAATATGGGCTCCTTTGTATCTGACGGTTGCTGTTTTTATTTTTATAAAATATAAACTTAGAGTTGGAATAGTTATTGTTGTTTTTTTTGGATTAATAATAGCTGTTGCAGATTTAAGCTCTGTTCATTTGTTCAAAAATGTTTTTGAACGTCTGCGTCCTTGTCATAATCCAGATATCCAAAATTATGTTCATATTGTAAAACGTTGCGGAGGACAGTATGGTTTTGTTTCGTCTCATGCTGCCAATTCTTTTGCATTTGCTGTTTTTTCTCTTTTGATACTAAAAAATAAATTTTACTCTTTTGGTATAATATTTTGGGCTACTATTGTTGCTTATAGCAGGGTTTATCTTGGTGTTCATTACACTGCTGATATTCTTGGCGGTGCAATATTAGGCGGTACTATTTCGATACTTTTTTTTAAATTTTATGCTTATATAATAAAAAAAATTATAAAATAAAAAATGATAAAACCAGCTTATTTTTTTGAACTTTTGCGAGATAATGGAATTGATTTTTTTACTGGAGTTCCAGATTCTTTGCTTAAAGATATTTGTGCATATATAACGGACAATACAACAAAAAACAAACATATTATTTCTGCAAATGAAGGAGGAGCGGTGGCGCTTGCGGCAGGTAACTATTTGGCAACTAGCGAAATATCTTTGGTATATATGCAAAACTCTGGACTCGGCAATAGCATAAATCCGTTACTTTCATTAGCAGCCGTAGAGGTATATTCTATTCCTATTTTGCTTTTGATTGGTTGGCGCGGCGAACCAGGAACAAAAGACGAACCACAACATATCAAACAGGGAGCTGTAACTCTTAAACTTTTGGAGGCATCAGATATTTGTTATGATATTTTGCCTAATGATTTCGAAAAGGCTAAATCTATAATTGAAAAAGCTATAATGTTTGCTAAAATAAATAAAACTCCTTATGCTTTAGTTGTAAGAAAAGATACTTTTGAAAAATATTCATTAAAGAAAAATATACAAAAAAATGAATATGATTTGGAACGAGAAGAAGCAATAAAAATGGTAATTAATAATTTACAATCAAATGATATTGTTATCGCAACAACAGGGAAAATTTCACGAGAATTGTATGAATATAGAGACGAGTTACAGCAAAGTCATTCCAGCGATTTTCTTATGGTCGGCTCCATGGGACATGCTGGACAGACAGCACTTGCTATAGCCATAAAAAAAACTAAAAAAAGAATTTTTTGTCTCGATGGAGATGGTTCTTTAATTATGCACACTGGCGCTTTGGCAATTACAGGAAGTCTTTATCCCAAAAATTATATACATATAATATTTAACAACCAAGCACACGATTCTGTTGGTGGACAACCTACTGTAGCTGGAAATATTGATTTTGTATTATTAGCTAAATCGATGAATTATAAAAATGCCTTTTCTATTGAAAAAAAATTAGACCTTAAAAATAATATTAAAAAAATAATAAATACAGAAGGTCCTGTTTTGTTGGAAATAAAAGTCAAAAAAGGAGCAAGGAAGAATTTATCGAGACCTAAAAAAAATCCAGTTCAAAATAAAAATGAGTTTATGAAATTTATTCAATGCTGATTTAACAATTTGAAAAGCTTATGATATCATTAAGTAGCGTTACAGAATTATTTTGATATTTTATTCCGAAAGCATCATAATTATCAATTATATTTTTACTTTATTTCAAAATCAAGGATACATTTATCTTCAATGTATCCTTGTAAACGGTCTCCGATTTTAATATTTCCTACGCCTTCTGGTGTTCCCGTAAAAATCAAATCACCGATTTTTAAAGTGCAGAATTTTGAAATATGTTCTATTATTTCATCAAAAGAAAAAATCATTTCTTTTGTATTTCCTGTTTGTACTTTACTTCCGTTTAATTTTAGATAAAAATTAATATTATCAGGTAATTTATTTTTATCAAAAAATCTTTTTGATAGTGGGGCTGAGTTATCAAAGGATTTTGCTTTTTCCCATGGTAATCCATTTATTTTACATTTTAGTTGTAAATCTCTTGCTGTTAGGTCAATACCGAGTCCAATTTTATTATAATATCTATGCGCGAATTTTTTTTTGATATATTTTCCAACACGATTAATTTTCAAAACTATTTCTGTTTCATAATTAATTTCTTTTGAAAAATCTGGATAATAAAAAGGTTTATTTTTTAACAATAAAGCTGTATCTGGTTTCATAAAAAATACTGGTTCGCTCGGAACAGCACTACCCATTTCTTTTGCATGATTTGCATAATTTCTTCCAATACAAATTATTTTCATAAATTAATTAAATTTTATTAAAAAAGTAAAGCCTTGCGCTTTGGCTGTGTTTTCACCGACCTTTCTGACGCAAAAATACAAAAATAATAAAAATATTGTTGATAAAAAAATATAATGTGATTTGTTAGTAACAAAAATAAATCTTTTTTTGTAATTGTTAATATTATAAATTACATTTGTATTGTTTAAAAAATAGTTTTTATACTGAACTCATATAATAATAAAATTATATTCTATGCCAGAAAATAAATATAAATTTAACTCCGATACTCTTGAGTATGAGTTGTCAAACAAATCAAGAAGAAAAAAAATTTTCAATTTTATTATTTCAACTATGTTTGCATCAATATTGATAGCCATAGTTCTGACCGTTGTTTTTGCTAGTGTAACTGAAACACCTCGTCAAAGACTTGTCAAAAGAGAAATTAAAATTATGAAAGAAAAATATGAATCGCTAAGCAAACACGAGGCTTTGACTAAAAAACATTTAATTGAATTACAGGAAAAAGATAGAGCTATTTATAGGGCAATATTTGAGTCGGAACCAGACATCGACAGCTCATTATTGAAAAATCCATACGAAAGATTTGAGAACGTTGATATTTTGCCAATCGTAGATGAAAATAAAGAAAGATTGAAAAAATTATACAATTCATTAAAAAATCGAAGAATAGAATATAACAATATTATGAAACTTCTTAAATCAAAAAAAGACGAAATAGAAAATATTCCAGCAATCCAACCTATTATTAATAATGAATTAAAACAACAAGTTTACGGTTTTGGCAACAGAATTGACCCTTTCTATAAAGTACCAGCTTTCCATTCAGGAATTGATTTTATGGCACCAGAGAACACAAATGTTTATGCAACAGCAAATGGTAAAGTAATTACATCAGATAGAAAAAAAACACACGGAATAACTATTGTTATCAACCATCATAACGGATACAAAACAATATATTCACATTTAAAAACGGCTATTGCAAAACGAGGTAAGAAAGTAAAACGTGGTGATATTATAGGAACTGTTGGTAATACTGGCAAATCTTTTTTCCCGCATTTACATTACGAAGTACAATACAAAAAAAAACCTATAAATCCAGTAAATTATTTTTTTCTTGATTTAACACCCGAACAATATTATAAAATTAGGTATGCTGCATCAAAAGCTGGATTAAGTCTTGATTAAAAAATATAAATTCAATTATCAAATAAATTTTTAATTTCCAATTATTTCAATAAAAAAAATTCAAAATATGAATAAAATACCTTTAATTATTAAGCGAGAATATCTAACTCGTATAAAAGATAAGACCTTTATAATAATGACTATTATTGGACCTGTTCTAATGGCTGCATTATTTATTGTTCCTATTTGGTTACTGAAAAAAGGCGATGAGACAGAAAAAACTATTGGAGTTTATGACAAAGCTGGACATTACAAAAATGTACTAATAAACACAGAGACAATAAAATTTGATTTCGTAGAATCTGCAAATTTAGATGAAATAGAAAAAGAACTCCCCAAATCAGGTTATTTTGCTTTTCTGGTAATACCAAGTTCTTTGGAAGAACAATCAATAAATTTATACTCTGAAAAGCAACCAGGTATACACCTAAAAAAGTATATTAAGAATGCAATAGATAAACATATAGAATTGCAAAAATTTAATGAACTTGGCGTAAAAAAAGAACAAGTTGAAGAAGCAAACTCAGATATAGAAATAAAAACATTAGACTGGAAGTCGGTAGAAAGCTCAACAGAACTAACAATGATAATAGGATTTATCGCAGCCATAATAATTTATATTTTTATTTTTATGTACGGTTCACAAGTTATGAGAGGTGTAATAGAAGAGAAAACAAGCCGTGTAATTGAAGTAATAATTTCTTCTGTAAAACCATTTGAACTAATGGCTGGTAAGATTATTGGTATAGCTATGGTAGCCTTAACACAATTTATATTGTGGACAATTTTAACAAGCGCAATTATTATTCCTATACAAGCTGTTTTTCTGTCTGGCTCTCAAATAGAACAAGTAACAACAAATCAAAATATATCTGGCGAGCAAATTGGAGATTTTGATAATGAAAAAATAGCAAAAATTATAAACAAACTGAACAATTTTGATTGGGGTATGCTTGCATTTGTTTTCATATTTTTCTTTATAGGCGGTTATCTGCTTTATGCCTCGCTGTTTGCAGCAATAGGTTCGGCTGTTGATAATGAAACAGATACACAACAATTTATGTTGCCAGTTACAATACCGTTAATACTTGCATTTGTTGCATCACAAACAATAATACAATATCCTGACGGACAAATTGCATTCTGGTTTTCAATAATTCCATTTACATCGCCTATTGTTATGCCAATAAGAATCGCATACGATGCTTATGCAATGTGGGAACTTGCTGTTTCGATGATATTATTGATTCTAACATTTTTAGGTGCAGTATGGTTTGCAGCAAAAATATATAGAACAGGAATATTAATGTACGGCAAAAAAGTTACATATAAAGAACTATGGAAATGGCTAAGATTTTAAAAGATATTTTTTATAAATTCTAACCTACAACAACATTCTATGTTGTTGAACAAGCGAACAATTTACCGAATTTAACAATTTTAATAAGTTAAATTGTTCGCTGATTTTTTAATTAAATTATAAAATAAAATGAAAGTTATAACAATACAAAGTAACTCAGTAGAAGAACTCAACACAAAAGTTGATAGTATAGTAAATAGCAATTTTAATCATAATTTGGCTATTGTTTTTGCTTCTGTAAGTCATAATTTGCAGAAAGTAAGCGAAATTTTTGATAAACATAATATCAAAATTTTTGGCTCAGGAACAGGTGCAGAAATTATGAACGATGAAGTATTAGAACATTCAATAGTTGTAATGTTGTTTGATATAAAAGAGGAATATTTTACTCTATATTATCAAGAAACACAAAATAACAACACTGCACAAATAAGTGAAAATGCAGCTAAATATGCAAAAAAGAAATTTGAAAACCCTGCATTTATTGTATTGACATCATCACTTGCAACAGATGGAGTATCTGTTATTGAAGGAATATCAGAAGTTATTAAATCAAGAAATCAAATATTCGGAGGAATGGCAAGCGACATAAAAATGGAAAAAACTACCATTTTTACAAATAAAAAAATAATAGATGAAGGAGTTATATTTCTAATATTGGATAATAATAAAATAGAAGTAAAAGGTATTGCAACAAGCGGATGGGAGGCTGTCGGCTCAGAAAAAATAATAACAAAAGCAAAAAGAAATACAATTTATACAATAGACGACAAACCAGCATTGGATATGTTCTTGAAATACTACGGTTTAGAAAATTCAACAGAACCGATAGGATTATCAATAGGCGCAAAATATCCATTACAAGTAAATTATGAAAATAAAACTCCTGTACTAAGAACACCCGTTTCTGGAAATTCAGAAGACGGCTCAATAACACTCACAGGACGTATCGAACAAGGTGCAAAAGTAAAATTTACAACTCAGGCAACTTTTGAAATTATTGATAAAACAATTGCCGAAATTAAAGAGTTTAAAACAGAAGTACCAGAAACAGACGCAATGATAATGTTCTCATGTAAAGGAAGAAAAGTAGCTTTCGGTCCTATGATGGAAGACGAAATTGAAGGTATTCATGAAATCTGGAACGCACCACTTATTGGATTTTTTACTTACGGTGAAATAGGAAATGCTAAAAATCAAAAATCAGATTTTCATAATGAAACATGTTCACTTGTCTTATTAAAAGAAGTTTAAAAAATCAAAATGGAAAAAATATTACAAACACTAAAAGAAAAAATTGATATACTTGATATTAAAACATATCAAAAAGATGAACTCTATAAAATAATAAAGAAAATTGATAAACAATTTGTGAAAGCAGAGTTTAAAATATCAAGCATAAAAACAACAACAACAAAAACTCGGTATCTTTTGAACTCGATGGTAAAAGAAATTGAAGAAAAAAATAAAGACCTATTAAATACAAATAACAAACTTGATATATATGTAAAACAACAAAATATTTTAAATCAAAAATTATTTGCTCAAAATATAGAAATCGACCAAAGAAATATTGAATTAGAAGAACAAAAAGAAGAAATAATTACACAAAGTACAAAAATTAAAAATCAAAATAAGGAAATCATACAAAGCGAAGAAAGATACAAAGCTGTACTTACAAATATGGACGACATATTTTATAGAACAAATATTAAACAGGAACTAACACTTGTTAGCCCATCGGCATTGAACTATACAAATGCAAAAACCGTCGATGAAATAATAGGCAAAAATGTTCCTGAAATATTTTATTATAATCCAGAAGACAGAGTAAAATTATTAGAAGCACTAAAAAAAAATGGTGGCAAAATTAAAAATTATGAAATACTAATTAAAAACAAAGACAATACAGCAGTTAATTTTGAAACAAATTCTCATTTAATATTCGACAAAGAAGGAAACATAACAGGCGTAGAGGGAATATTGCGCGATATTACAGAACGAAAAAGAGCAGAAGAAATAGTAAAAATAAGCGAAAAAAAATATAGAACTCTTTTTGAAAAAAGTAGAAATGCTACATTAATTTTACAAAACAGAATATTTACTGTATATAACAAAGCCGCTGAAATACTTTTTGATATAAAAAATAAACAATCAGAAATTTCACCTTTAATGCTTTCGCCGAAATATCAACAAGACGGACAATTATCTGAAACAAAAGCACAAAAAAATATTGAAATAGCATTAAAAAAAGGTTTTTATAAATTTGAGTGGACACACAAACGTTCTGATAATACAGAATTTCCAGCAGAAATATGGCTAACAGCAATTCCATATGAAAACACAACGGCATTGCATGTAGTTGTAATAGACCTAACAGAAGCAAAAGAAAAAGAAAAATTATTAAGAATACAAAAACAAGAAATCGAAGAAGCTCACAAAAATATAACAGACAGTATAAATTATGCACAAACAATACAAGATGCTCTTTTAACAAGCAAAAAATTAATTGATAACTACTTAAACGAATATCTTATATTTAACAAACCAAAAGAAAAAGTAAGCGGCGATTTTTATTATATCAACAAAATTGATAAACATCTAATTTTTGCAGTTGCAGATTGCACAGGGCATGGAGTACCCGGCGGATTCCTTACAATGCTCGGAATAACATATTTACATGAAATAATAAAAAATAAAAATATAAATAATCCAGCAAGAGCATTGGAAGTATTAAGACAGCGTTTCAAAAAAACATTTAAAGAATTTGGTTCAAATAATAAAAACGGACTTGATATTGCGCTATGCAGCATTGATATGGAAACAAATTTATTGCAGTATGCAGGCGCATACAATCCGTTAATAATTATAAGAAACAAAGAATTAATTGAATATAAAGCAACCAGAAATCCGATAGGTTTTTATCCAAAAGAAAAAAAATTTAATAATAACAAAATTAAATTACAAAATAATGATATAATATATATATTTTCAGACGGTTTCCAAGACCAATTTGGAGAGATTAAAAATAAAAAATTTATGTCAAAGAATTTTAAGAAACTATTACTTAATATTCATAATTTGAACATGGACGAACAAGAAAATAAACTTAATAACATTTTTATGAAATGGAAAGGTAAAAATGACCAAACTGATGATATTCTTATTTTTGGGATGAAATTTAAAGATAATGAAATAAAGACTCAAATATAATTAATGGATTTTAATTTTTTCTTTTCAAATAATGAGTTCTAAAATTAGCGAAAATCAAAGCAATGAAAAAAAATATTATAATATTTCTTTCAATATTTTTTTTAAATATAATAAGTTGTGTGGCTCAGGAAAAAGAATTAAAATTTGAACATTTTACTTCCGAAGAAGGACTCTCGCAAAATGTTGTTACCTGTATGATGCAGGATTCTATGGGGTTCTTGTGGATAGGAACTGCTGATGGAGTAAATAAATATGATGCCTACAACTTTGAAGTTTATAAAAATGAAATTGGAAATGATAACAGTCTCAGTTCGAGTTGGATAACAGTACTTTTACAAGATAAAGAAGGATATATTTGGATAGCTACGAGAAACGGGTTAAATCGTTTCAATCCGAAAACAAAAGTATTTAAAAGATTTTATAGCGATGAAAAAAATCCGAATACATTAAGCAATAATTGGGTTTATTCTTTAATTCAGGACAATAACAACGATATTTGGATTGGTACAAGAAACGGTTTAAACAAATTTGATAAAAAAACACAAACTTTTACTCGTTTTTTTAACGATGAAAATAAGAAAAATTCTCTTCCTAATAATATTGTACGCTCTATTTTTCAAGACCACAAAGGTTTAATCTGGATAGGTACACACGGTAAAGGTTTGGCTGCAATAGACCCAAAGACACAAAAATTTGTACACTTCCTTACAGAAGATAAAAAAAATAAACACAGCTTAGTTTACAATTTTGTGAGAGCAATTTACGAAGACAGAGAACATAATTTATGGGTTGGAACAGAAAACGGAATCTCCAAAATGAACAACAAAACAGACAGAGTCGGACATTTTGTAAATTATCATTCAACAGACTTCGGACTCAAACAAGAGTATAATGTTAAATCAATATTACAAGATAAAAAAGGTGATATATGGTTTGGCTCATGGGGAATGGGAGTAAATAAATATGTCCCAGAAAGAGATACATTTATAAATTATACAAGAAACAATAATAAACCGACATCATTAAGCGACCATAATGTTACATCTATATTAGAAGATAAATTTGGAATAATCTGGATGGGAACATGGAACTCTGGATTAAATAAATACGACCCTAAAAAAGAAAAATTCAAAGCTTATTTGCCATCTGCAAAACAAAAATATGAAGTAATGGAAATTGTTACTTCAATTTTTGAAGACAATAAAGAAAACAATATTTGGATAGGAACAGCAAGGAACGGATTAACTTGTCTGAACAGAGAAACGGATAAACTTATTAATTATAAATACCAAGAAAATAATCCATATTCAATTCAAGACCCACAAAGTGCTGTTTATACTATATGTATGGACGAAAAACGAACACTGTGGATAGGAACAAGATTCGGACTGCAAAAATTAGATAAAAAAACAAAAAAATTTGTAGTTTATAACCTGATAAAAAATAAAACTCGTAATTTTAATCATCACGTAGTTAGGTGTTTATACATAAAATCTGGAGTCATATGGGTAGGAACAGACGATGGTTTATACAAACTTATTATTGCAAATACAGAAACAGGAGAAGAACCAGACGATGTAAAATTTGATGTTTTTCTTAATAACCCACAAGATTCAACAACAATTAGTGATAATAGAATTAGAAAAATTACAGAAGACAGGAACGGTAATTTGTGGATAGGAACAGCAAATGGTCTAAATCGGTTTGATACAAAGACAGAAAAATTTACACAATTTCTTAATGATAAAGAAAATATTAATTCGCTAAATCAAAATTACGTATGGTCGGTTTTTGTGGATAAAGATAATATTGTTTGGATTGGAACAAACGGTGGTGGACTTAATAAATATAATCAAAAAACTAAAACTTTTACTTTTTATACTGAAAAAAACGGCTTGCCAAACAATGGTATATGGGGCGTTTTGCAAGATAAAAATCAAAATATCTGGCTCAGTACAAACAGAGGATTGTCTGTTTTTAATCCAGAAACAGAGGTTTTCAAAAGTTATAACACAAAAGACGGTTTGCAAGGTAATCAATTTAATGGAGGTTCTTATTTTTTTAATGATGAAACAGGTGAAATATTTTTTGGTGGAACAAACGGTTTTAATGCTTTTTTTCCAGAAGATATTAAAGATAATCCATATAAAGCTCCTGTTGTGATTACAAATTTTCAAATTATGAACGAAGACGTGCCTGTAAATAAGAACTCGATATTGAAAAAAGCTATCGATTATACTGATTTTATTGAGATAACTCACGAAGATTATATCTTTGCATTTGAATTTTCGTATCTCCATTTCTCGTCTCCTGAATTAAATCAATATAAATATATACTTGAAAATTTTAACGATGATTGGATACCAATTTCGGCAGACCGAAGATTTGCAACTTATACAAACCTCGACCCTGGCGATTATATATTTAGAGTAATGGCAAGTAACAGCGACGGTATATGGAGTGATAAATCTGTTGAAGTTAAAATTAGAATTTTACCTCCAATTTGGAAAACATTATGGTTCCGTGCATTAGGTATTATTGTTATTATATTTTGTATATTTTTGTTCTATAGAATTAGAATGAACAGTTTGAAAAAACAAAAACAAATTTTAAAAAAACAAGTAAAAGAAAGAACTACAGAACTAATAGAACAAAATGTAGAAATAGAAAAACAGGCAAATTTTTTACAAGAACTAACAGTAGAATTAGAAGAAAAACAGGAAGAAATACAACAACAATCAGATATTTTATCTGACACAAATTATGCTTTAAATCGTGAACGAGAACATACACTTGGAAGTATTCGTTATGCCAAAACTATCCAAGAAGCTATACTTCCAAGGAAGGAGCATATAGAAGATTTTTTTGAATGTTTTATTTTATTTAGACCAAAAGATATTGTTTCAGGTGATTTTTATTGGTTCGTTCCAGTTGAAAAAATAAAAGAAAATAACAACGTAAAATCGTGTCTTATTGCAGCAATTGATTGCACAGGACACGGAGTTCCAGGAGCATTTATGTCTCTTATAGGTAACCGTTTGTTAAACGAAATTGTAACCGAAAAAAAGGTCAAAGAGCCAAATAAAATTTTGGATTTGTTAAACTTAAAAGTTATTAAAGCTCTAAAACAAGACGAAACAGATAACAACGATGGAATGGATATTTGTATGTGCAGATTAGATAAATATAAAAACGGCAATTGTAATGTTATTTTTTCGGGTGCTAAACGTCATTTGTTTATATATAAAAAAGATGAAAATGAGATAAAAATTATAAAAGGAGATAGACAGTTCATCGGAGGTAGTAGCTCGCGAAAAAAGAAATATAATTTTACTAAAAAAGAAATTTTATTAGAACAGGGTGATATAATTTTCTTGACTTCAGACGGACTAATAGACCAAAATAATTATTTACGCAAACGTTTGGGGACAAAACGATTTCTGAAAATTTTATTAAAAAATGCAAAAAAAACTATCGCAGAACAACAAAATCTGTTGATTAAAGAATTAGAAAATTATCAAAAAAATGAAAACCAAAGAGATGATATAACAGTAATAGCTGTAAAAATTTGATTGTTTATATAATTTTTTTTAGTCAATAATTGTATGCAACCAATTTGATAATATAATATCTTTTTGACAAATTAAATAACATTAATATAAAAACTCAATTATGAGAAAAAGTAAACTATTTATAACAATGCTTTTGACAGTATTAACTTTTAGTATGTCGATTGCACAGAATATGAAATATTCGAGAGTGAAAATCCCTATAGAACAACAGAATATTAAGTATTTGGCAGAAAAAGGATTAGCTGTTGATTTTGGAGTAAGATATAAAGACGGACATTTGACAGGCGAATTTTCTCAGCGTGATTTGATGATATTGAAAGAAAATAATTTCACCTTTGAAATAATTATTGATGATTTAAGTAAATATTATCGCGAAAAAATAGAAAAATCCGGAGTTGTTGTAAGAAGCGATAAAACACCTGTAAATTTTAATCTTGGCTCAATGGGTGGTAATCTGACTTACGATGAAATGATTAGCGAATTAGATGATATGAGAGCTTTGTATCCAGATTTAATTTCTGCAAAACAAACAATTACAGACGATTATACAACACACGATGGAAACAGTTTACATTGGGTACGCATATCTGATAACCCTGATATTGACGAAGATAACGAACCCGAAGTATTATATACGGGACTTCATCATGCACGAGAACCATTGTCGATGATGCAAATGATATATATAATGTGGTATATGCTCGAAGATTACGAAAACGGTGGAGAAAATCAATATCTGATTGATAATTTTGAAATGTATTTTGTCCCTTGTATAAATGTTGACGGATATAAATACAACGAGCTTACAGACCCAAACGGTGGAGGAATGTGGCGAAAAAATCGAAAAAATAACGGAAACGGAAGCTACGGAGTCGACCTAAATAGAAATTACGGATTTATGTGGGGATATGATAATACTGGTTCGTCTGGAGATACAAGTTCTGATACTTACAGAGGAACAGAAGCATTCTCTGAACCTGAAACTCAAATGATAAAAGAATTTGTAGAAGCACACGAATTTTTATTGGCACATAATCATCATACTTACAGTAATTTACTGATATATCCGTGGGGATACGAATCAATCAACACGCCAGAACCAGATGAAACAATTTTTGATAATTATGCCGCAATTATGACAAGAGAAAACGGATACACAGCCGGACACGGATGGGAAATTCTTTATACAGTAAACGGCGAAGCATGCGATTGGATGTACGGAGAACAAACAACTAAAAATAAAATATTTGCATTTACGCAAGAAACAGGAGACGAATTCTGGCCTGAAACAAATGAAGTTATTCCGCTATGCGAAGAAAATATAGAATCAAATTTATTTTTAACAAGACTTGCTGGTTTGTATGCGGAGGTCAGCGATTTAAGTCCTTATTATATGCCAAAATACGGTTATATAGATTTTGATATTCATTTTATTGGATTAGATACGATTGGAACTTTTGAAGTCGCTATATCGGGAAACGATTTCGAACAAATAGGTGAGAATGTTCCTTTTTCGGATTTTAATATGTTCGAACACAGACAAGGAGAAATATATTATCAACTTAATGATAATTTGAATATTGGAGACGAATTTACATTTAATATTGAGGTAAACAACGGACTATACACATTTACAAAAACGTTCACTAAAATTATAGGAAAAACAAATTCAATATTTGAAGACCCAGGTAACGATTTGAATAATTGGACATCAAGCGTATGGTCGGTAACAGACGAAGCATTCCATTCGGAAATTAGTTCTATAACAGACTCGGAAGGAGGAAACTATCAAAATAATATTAACAATGAAATTACATTGACGAACCCAATAGACCTATCTGGATACACATCGGCAAATGTAGATTACTGGGCTAAATGGAACATCGAAACAGGTTGGGATTATGCACAATTTTTTGTATCAAACAACGGAGGAACAAGTTGGACTCCGCTAACTACAAACAATACATCACCCGGAAGTGGAAGCTTCCAACCAACAGGAGAACCAGTATATGACGGAAACTCAGAATGGATAAACGAAACTGTTGATTTGAGTGAATATTTAACAGATAATGTAAAATTTAAATTCAAAATAGCAACAGATGTAAATACAACCGCAGACGGTTTTTACTTTGATGATTTTTCGGTTGTTAATCTTGAAACAACAAATATTCAACCAGTTATAAGTGGTCAAGAAAATTTATATTGTCAATTAAATCAAACAATTGAACTTAATGTAAGTGATTTAATAATTGATGACCCAGACAGCAATTTTCCTGATGATTTTATATTGATTGTTTATCAGGGCGAGAATTACACTTTTGATGGAACAGTTATTACGCCAAGTTCGGAATACGCAGGCACATTAAGTATTCCTATAAAAGTTAACGATGGTTTTGATTATAGTGATATTTTTAATTTGACCGTTAATGTTGCTCTTTCTGTTGAAAATTTAGAAAAAAATATAGATATAATTCCAAACCCAGCGAACAATAATTTTACTGTAATATTTGACGGACAAAGTTATGATAAAATACAGATTTTAGATGTAACAGGAAAAATTATAAAAGATATTTTTGATACATCATCTGGTAAAGTTTTAATTAATTCAGAAAATTTTAAATCTGGAATATATTTTGTGAGACTGACTGGAAAAAATATTATTAACAAAAAAATTGTTATTAATCATTAATCCTGATTTCAATATATAGATTTTTTTTATTAATAATATATAAACTTAGAAAACCCGTTAGAGCTGTTTGCTTAACTATTCTAACGGGTTAATAATTTCATAAATCTCCATCTATTATTTCATCTGATTTTGTTTCACCTAAGTAATCATTAAATAATAAATTAGTTTTTGCTTCTTACAGTTTTACAAAAGTTACTAATAATATGGCAACACATCAAAATATTTAAGTGCTGAAAATCAAGGAATTACTATTTTGAAAAATAGATAACAACAAATAGCCACTAACCACTAACCACTAACAACTAACAACTAACAACTAACAACTAACAACTAACAACTAACAACTAACCACTAACAACTAACAACTAACCACTAACCACTAACCACTAAAAACTATATAAGAATCACTAATTATCTTTTTCTTTATTTCCGTCCCACATTTGTTCTGTTGTTTCTTCTATAATTTTATCTTCTGTTTCTTTTATTCTTTCAGCTCTAATAAATTTAAAACCGCTAATCATTGCAGATGTTTCTCCTCTTGCTTCCACGTAGTCGTGGTACAATACCAGATACACATGAACAACAATAAAAGCCATAAATAACCAAGTCATTATATTGTGAAAATATCTGACAACAATATCACCTCCCAGCATAGACAACATAAAATGAAACATTCTTGGCAGCCACCACGATGAGCTATCTGCATATAAGGCAAGTCCCGAAAAAATTTGAAATATAAGAATTAAAAACACTAAAAAATACGAAAATGCAGCCAAATAATTGTGTCCTATACTTATATTTGACAGTTTGTGTTTCTTATCTTTCATCAAAAATACATCGACTCTTAACACATATAATATATTTTTTAGTCCTTTTTTTGTATAAGGAATAAAATTACTCCAGTGTGCAAATTTATTTCCTGCAAATGCCCAGTAAACCCTGAAAAATAATGCTGCAATTAGAACGAAAGCTGTTGCAAAATGAACTGTTCTTATAAATCCGAACCAAGACGAATTTATAGCTTCAGCATTACTGCTAATTGCAGGCGGATTGGCAATAACAAAGCCAGTTGCGATAAGAATAAGTACACACAAAGCCATAGTCCAATGAAATAATCTCACTGGAAGTTCCCATACATAAACTCTTTTATAATTATAAGTTCTAGTTTCCATTACAAAATTGATTTGAATTATTATTTTTTATTTGCTTAAATACCACAAACTCCGCCAGTTTGAATTTGACTAATATTTTTACCGTGTTCATCGTATAAGTGTACGGCACAAGCCAAACAAGGGTCGAATGAATGTATAGTTCTTAGAATTTCAAGTGGATTCTCAGGGTCTGCTATAGGTGTTCCGATTAACGATGATTCGTAAGCCGACATCTGTCCTTCTGGGTCACGCGGAGATGCGTTCCATGTTGTCGGTACGACCATTTGATAATTAGCTGTTTTACCGTCTTTTATTACAATCCAATGTGCCAAACCACCGCGTGGTGCTTCCATGTAACCAACACCTTTTGATGTTTTTTCCCATGTTGCAGGATCCCATTTTTCAGTGCTTGCCATTCTGGTATCTCCGTTTTTTATATTGCTAATAAGTTTGTCATAAAATTCGAGACTCCAATCAGCCAACAATTTCGATTCCAATCCTCTTGCTGCTGTCCTTCCCAAAGTTGAAAGCAATGCCGAAACAGGAACATCAAGTGTTTTTAGTGCAAAATCAACAATTTCTTTATACTCTGGAATTCCTTTTGCGTATCCTATCAACATTCTCGACAAAGGGCCGACTTCCATAGGTTTTCCTTGCCAACGCGGTGTTTTAAGGAAGCTATATTCTTTATTAACATCAAGTTCAGTAAACGGCGGTTTTGGTCCAGTATAATTAATATCTGTTTCTCCTTCCCAAGGGTGCAATCCTTTTGTTTTTCCTCCAGCATAATTGTACCAAGATTTATTTATAAACTCCTTTATTTCATCTGTTTTTGTCAAATCTACAGGATGTACTTTACTCAAATCTCCATCAAGAATAACACCTTGAGGCCATTTAAAACTTGATGGATTGCGATAATTATCAGTTGGCAAATCACCAAATGAAAGATAATTATTAAATTTATTATTGCCTATCGCTCCCCAGTCTTTGTAGAACGAAGCTATTGCCAATAAATCTGGAATATAAACTTCGTTTACAAATTTGTGAGCATCTTTTAACAATTTTCCTACGTATGCGAGTCTTTCTGTATTTAGTCCACCTGCATCGTCAAGGTTTATTGCGCTTGCCATACCACCTACAAGAAAATGCGGATGTGGATTCTTTCCACCGAGAATTGTATGTACTTTTACTATTTCTTTTTGCCATTCAAGTGCCTCAAGATAGTGTGCCACAGCCAAAAGGTTTACCTCTGGTGGCAATTTCATTGCCGAATGTCCCCAGTATCCGTTTGCAAAAATACCAAGCTGACCGCTTTCCACAAATTTTTTAATTCTCTTTTTTACATCAGAAAAATATCCAGGCGAGCTTTTATGCCATTTCGAAATACTTTGTGCTAATTCAGATGTAGCTTTTGGGTCTGCCGACAATACTTTTGTAACATCCACCCAGTCAAGTGCGTGCAGATGATAAAAGTGAACTACATGGTCTTGTATTGCGTGAGCTGTTGTAAGAAGATTCCTTGCTATTTCTGCATTCGGAGGTATTACAATGCCAAGCGCATCCTCTACAGACCTGACAGATGCAATTGCGTGTACTGTCGTACAAACTCCACATGTACGCTGAACAAACGCCCAAACATCTCTAGGGTCTCTTCCTTCCACTATTTTTTCCATACCTCTTATCATTGTAGAGGAACTGTAAGCATTTACAACTTTTCCGTTTTCTATTTCAGCCTCAATTCGTAAATGTCCTTCTATTCTGGTAATTGGGTCTATTACTATTCTGTTTGCCATGGTACAATTTTTATTATTTAATATTATTTTTATTTTTCTCGCCAAAACTTTCAGCTTCTTTCAGCTCTTTTCTTTTGGCTATATTTGTAGCCAAAGCGTGTACAACAGTTCCTGCAACGGCTGTTCCCAGTACGACTTTTCCTATTTTATCTGCTGTTGTTCCGATTCCTGCTCCAGGTATATTTTCTAACTGCTCGTAAAAAGGGCTATTATCCCAAAAATCGTTTTCGCTACAACCAATACATGGGTAACCAGATTTTATAGGAAAACTAACTCCATTGTTCCATTCCATTGTTCCGCAGGCATTATAAGAAATGGGGCCTCGACAACCTAATTTGTACAAACAATGTCCGTTTTTAGCTTCTTCGCTGTCGAAACTTTCTGCAAACAATCCTGCATCGAAATTAGCTCTTCTGTAACAACTATCGTGAACTCTTTTACCGTAAAATTGTTTTGGTCTGCCATCTGAATCTAACTTTGGTATAGTACCGAAAGTAGCATAATGTAACACTACACCAGTCATTACTTCTGAGATAGGTGGACATCCTGGCACTTTAATAATTGGTTTATCTTTAATTATTTCGTCTACAGGTACTGCACCTGTTGGGTTTGGGTGTGCTGCCTGCACTCCGCCCCATGCCGAGCAACTGCCAAATGTAATTATTGCTGCTGCTCCTGCTGCCGATTCTTTAAGGATTTCTATTGCTGTTCGTCCAGCGATTGTGCAGTATATTCCATTGTCTTTCATTGGTATTGCTCCTTCCACTATTAAAATATACTTGCCATAGTTTTCCTTCATCGACTTTTGTTTTGCTGCCTCAGCATTATGTCCAGATGCAGCCATTAATGTATCAGTATAATCCAAAGATATTTTATCTAAGATTATATCTGCAACAAGTGGATGGTCTGAGCGGATAAATGACTCTGAGCATCCTGTGCATTCCTGAAAATGTTCCCATATAACAGGAATTCTTTTTTTCGTCTCCAATGCCTCTACAACCTGACCGACTGCACTGAATTTTAGTCCCATAAACGCAGTCATGTAAGTAGCGTATTTTAAGAACTGTCTTCTTGTGTATCCTTTCTGAATTATATTCTCATAATAAGTCTTATCCATATTTTCATATTTATTAAATTTAGTAAACTAATTAACAACAGCACAAATATAATAAAAATTAAATTAAATGTGTTTTATAACATATTATTTTTTATTCTTGAGCTTAATTAAAATTTATTCTAAACACTTGAAAATAAATTAGTTATTCATATTATTTATAATAATTCTAAATAATATGAATATTCTTATTTAAAATCATTCTAAATAAAAACAAGGAAAAAAGATGTTTTACATTTTTTTTTGAATTATATTTTATATTTTTGCAAATAAAAAAATGCACGAATTATCTATAGCTATTGGTATTGTAAAAATAGCTGAAAAAGAAGTAAAAAAAGTTAATGCTTCAAGAGTATCATTAATCGAACTTGAGATAGGAAAGTTATCTGGAATTGAGTTGGAATCTCTTAATTTTGTTTGGGAATCGGCTGTGCGAGGAACTGTTCTGGAGAATGCTAAAAAAAAAATTAATTCTCCAAGTGGAAAAGCTAAATGTCTTGACTGTGGAAATAATTTTGAGTTGGAAAATCTTTTTGATTCTTGTTCGAAATGTAACAGTCATTTTAAAAATATTTATCATGGAAAAGAACTCAGAGTAAAGGCTGTTACGATTGAGTAATAATATTTTATTTTATTTATTTGAATCGTACAAATATAATATTAAAATATTTATAGTAAACTTCAATTTTTAACAAGTTAATTAATTTTTCTGTTTACTATAAAATATTTTAATTTATCTCAAATTTAACGTTGTCAATTTTTCATTTATTAATCCGAAATTATAAGTTTATATCCTTTTCCGTGTACGTTCATAATTTGAACAAGCTCGTCTGTTTTCAGGTGTTTTCTAAGTCTTGTTATATATACGTCCATACTTCTTGCGTTAAAATAGTTATCGTCTCTCCAGATTTTCTTTAAAGCAAAATTTCTTTCCAACATACTGTTCATATTTTCACAAAGTAATTTTAGTAATTCTGATTCTTTGGTTGTAAGTTTAACTGTTTTTTTTTCGTCTATTAGTAGTTGTTTTTTTGTATCGAATGTAAATTTTCCAATTTTGTGAATATCTTTTATTTTTACAACTTTATTGTTTGTTCTTCTCATAACAGCTTCAATTCTAAAAAGCAGTTCTTCCATATTAAATGGTTTTGTAAGATAATCGTCTGCCCCGATTTTAAATCCTTCCAGCACGTCTTCTTTCAAAGTTTTTGCAGTTAAAAAAATTATAGGTATTTGATTATCAACAGCTTTTATATCTTTTGCGAGTTCGAAACCGTCCTTTTTTGGCATCATAACATCAAGTAAACATATGTCATATTTCTTTGTCATAAAACCTTTATTTGCTTTTATTCCATCTGTATATAAATCTGTTTCATATCCTTTTGCATTTAAATATTGTTCTAATAAAGAACCAAGATTTAAATCATCTTCGGCAAGTAAAACTCTAATTTTATCCATTTTTATTTAATTTTTTATGATTTTATAATTAATAAATCAAAAAATTTCAAAACATAGTAACTTTAACACTATTTAACAATCAAATTAATCATAAAAGTTGTACCTTTTCCAAGTTCGCTTTTAATTTTAATACTTCCCTTATGCTCGTCAATAATTCTCTTAACATAGCTAAGTCCAAGTCCAAAACCTTTAACATTATGTATATTTCCTCTTTGAACACGATAAAATTTATTAAATATTTTTTTCTGGTTTTCTTTTGAAATACCTATTCCGTTATCAGAGATTTTAATTTGTAAATCGTTTTGTAATTTTTTTGTATAAATTTTAATTCTCGGCGGTATTTCTTCTTTTGAATATTTTACAGCATTGTCAAGCAAATTAAATATAACATTTGTAAAGTGCATATCGTCGAGTTTTATAATTGAATTTTCTGCTTCGAGAAATGTTTCAATACTTCCTCCTTTGCTTTGTACTTTTAGGTTCATATTTAGCACGGCAATTGAAATTAATTCATGTAAATCGACCTCAGTATATTTCAGATGTATTCCGCCTCTTTCGAATATTGATGTTTGCAAAACTTTTTCAATCTGAAATCCAAGTCTTTTACTTTCATCGTCTATTATTTTTGATATGTTTATAATACTTTTTCTGTTAAGATTTAAACTACTATCTTTGAGCATTTGCGATGCCAATGATATTGTTGAGACTGGTGTTTTAAGCTCGTGTGTCATGTTGCTGATAAAGTCGTTTTTTAGCTCTGATAATTTTCTTTGCCTATAAATTATATATACTGTAAACGAAAAAGTAAGGCTTATAATTATTGTTAATAGAATTGAAATTACAATTGTTTGTGGCATTTTTTCTCTCATATAACTTTTATCTTTACCAAAATATACTACCAGATAATTTTGTGAAATCAAAACATCGCTGGGGAAAAGCAATGTTTCGTATGTTTTGTTTATATAATCCAAGCTGAATTTTTTCGATTTTATATAATATTCATTATTTGCATCTTTTACTCCGAACTCAAACGGAATAATAATATCATTTAGTTTAAATTGTTTATCAATTATATATCTAATATTTTCTTTATCTATTCGTTCTTCGATTTTTATCTCTTTCATCATTAATTTATTAATAATGTTCTGAACAAAGACAGTTTTTTTATCTATTTTTTTTATAATTTTATCTCTCAGTTCTTTTCTTGAATATTTATTATAAGATTTTAATGTATCTTTTTTGTTATTATCTATTTCATAAATAATTGAATCATTGTTTATGAAATAAATATTTTTTTTGTTGTATTTATTTGTATCAATTTGGTTAAAATAATTTTCATCAAAGAACATTTTCGCTTTTTTTAGCTCTGAGCTGTCTGTGCTAAATGTTACAGTTTCGTTTGATATTTGCATAACTGTTTCTCTTTCTTCTATTTTGTTTACAATCTGAAATAGAGCTTTGTTCACTGTTTGGCTAAACTGTTGTTCCTTAACTATTAATGCGTTTTTTATCCATCTTGCCTGAACAATTATTAACCAAATCATAGTAATTGTCATTACGGCTGTCAGAAACCAGATATATTTTTTTTTCATATTTTTGAAAATATTACTAATAAACTTTACAGATTTTCAAAATTTATTGATAATCAGTATATTTATTTGTTGCTTTATCAATTTGTTTTTGATTAATATTGATACACTTGTTGAGTTTATTTCTTAATGTAAATAATTTAACCAGTCCTATTTATAAAAAATCAAAAAATAAATAATGCTTTTTTTTATATTAAAAAAATATATACTTTTGCAAAGTATTTTTAAATTAAAATGATTATGAAATCAATTTTTAGAACTCTATTTAGCAAATCAAATAAAATAAAAAAACAAGACCAGCTTTTCTTTATGAAGACAGAGAATGTGCTTAAGACAGAAGAAAACAAAAGCGGTGTTATTGTTGCAATTAAGTATGACAAAAAATATCTTTTTGAGGAGATTAAACTAAGCGAACCTCCTATTATACTTACCAAAAAGCAAGGTGTTTCAAAAGTAATTCAGGATTTAGAAATAAAATATTGCAATCCGGGTTCTATTTTTGATGACTTGTTGGAAATAAAAAACAGAAAAAAAGGGATAAGCATATTGCATATATCAAGCAAAGACAAAAGTTTCTTGTACGGCGAACATCAAGGACTTGAGATAGTGGAACTTACAAGAAATAAGATATTACTTGAGGGCGAAGAAGCTGATGTATTTTTTACAGTTGATAACGAAATAGTCCAGAATATTATTCATCAAAATTTAAAAGATAAATAATAAAATTAGAAATGAAAAATGGATAATTATCCATTTTTCATTAGTTTATTATATATTTTATATCCTACCCATGCGTCTGTTGCTGCATATTTCATTTGTGATTTTGTAAGTTTTATTTTTTCCCAGTTTGATATTTGTTCTACTTTCGAAATCCTAAAACCAAGAATATTTGCTGTAAGTTTTCGTAATCCAGTGTCTTCGATTCCAAATTTTTTCACTAATTTTTGTAGTTCTATAAATCCTTCTGGTATAAATTTACATCTTTTTTGAATTCCTTTAATATCATCACGTACAGCGACTCCCACTTTTATAATATTTTTATCTGAAAGTATATCAACTATAACATCAATTGTGTTGTAGTTATTTAATCGAAAAAGAAAAGCCTCTTTGTTTGTAGCTAATTGTAAAAGAGCGACATTGTATCTTTGTCCTTTTCGGAAAGCTGGTTTTGTTTCTGTGTCGAACCCAAGAACTTTTTGTTCTTTTAAATAATGAATTACTTTCTTAGCGTTTTCTATATTTTCAAGCAATATTATATTACCTTGAAAAGAATTTAATGGTAATCTATTTACTTCTTCTTTTGAGAACTTTTTTTTATATTGGAACATCTTATGATTAAATTTTTAATGATTAAATTTTGCTGGAGTAAAGAAAAATTACACATACAAATTATTAAATATTCGGAATTTATTTAAGACCTTTGTCTAAATTAAAGTTATCTCAGTTTATCTGTCAAAAGTTTAATTTCAAATCCTGGTGGTTTTCCTTTATAAATTATGTTATATACAGCCTCCGAGATAGGCATAAATATATTAAATTTTCTATTTATTTCATTTATACTTTTTGCTGCATAATAACCTTCAGCAATCATATTCATCTCTAATTGAGCAGTTTTTACTAGATATCCTTTTCCTATCATTGTTCCGAAAACTCTATTTCGACTAAAATTTGAATATGCCGTAACAAGCAGGTCGCCAAGATAAGCAGAGCTTTTAATATCTCTTTTTATTGGGTGTACCGTATCCACAAATCGTTTTATTTCACGTATCGCATTTGATACAAGAACAGCCTGAAAATTGTCGCCGTACCCCAAACCATGACAAATACCTGAGGCTATTGCAAAAACATTTTTTAGTACAGACGAGTATTCCGTTCCAAAAATATCATCAGATATATTTGTCTTAGCATACCTTGTTTCCAATTTATCTGCAATTTTCTCTGCAATTTTTAAATTCTCAGCAGCAACTGTAATATAAGATAACCTTTCCAGAGCAACTTCCTCTGCATGACAAGGTCCCGTAATAACTCCAAAAGAATTATAAGGAACATTGCATTTTTTGTTGAAAAATTCACCAATAATCATATTATCATTAGGAATAATTCCTTTTATCGCAGATATTATTATTTTATTTTCTATTTTATTTTTTATTTTATCTACGGCTTCTTTCAGAAATGCCGAAGGTATAACAAAAATAAGTATATCTGAATTTTCAACTGCTTCATTAATATCATCACAAAGAATAAGCTTATCGGTTTCAATTTTTACAGAACTTAAATATCTCGGATTTTTTTTATGCTCTCTGATATATTTTATTTTTTCTGGGTCTCTGATATACCAATGAATTTTTTCATCTCCATTAATATTTTCCGAAAGCAACTTTATTAATGCTGTTGCCCAACTGCCTCCGCCAAGTAGCGTGATTCTATTATTTTTGTCCAAATTAAATTAATTTTATTGATTAATTATGCAAAGTTATTAAATATTTTTTTATTACACAAAAATAATATCATGTGTTTTTTTTTGTTAGTTAATAAAGTTATAATTTTGCAAAAAACTAATTTCTTAATTACATACATAAATACCAGATGAAAAGAATACAGATTATTATTTTAACATTGATTTTGTCGATATCGCTTTCTGCACAAAAAAGCGATATTCTATTAACAATCGACAATAAGAAAATTTCATCAGATGAGTTCGTTCATATTTATACGAAAAATAACTCATCTGAAATCAGTGAAAAATCCGTTGATGAATACCTTGAACTTTTTATAAATTTCAAGTTAAAGGTAGTTGAAGCAGAGAACCTTAAAATGGATACAAATAATGTTTTTATAAATGAATTTACTGGCTACAAAAACCAATTGTCAAAACCTTATCTTACAGAGAACGAAAAATTTGAAGAGATGACAAAAGAAAGCTACGAAAGAGGTAAAACAGATGCTAAATTAGACCTTATTTTTATTAAAATGGATAAGAACGCCTCGCCTGAGGATACATTATTAGCTTATAACAAGGCTTTAAATACCAGAAAAAGAATAGCAAAAGGCGAAGATTGGGACAAGGTAGCTGGCGAAGTTTCTGATGATAAATCAGTATCAAAGAGCAAAGGACATTTGTCATTTATTTCTGTTTCAAAGATTCCACCTTATAGTATTCAAAATTTTATTTTTGCAGCCCAAAAAAATGAATTATCAATGCCACTTAAAACGAAATTTGGTTATTATATTATTCGATTGGTAGATACTCGTTTGAATCCTGGTGAAATTACAGTTTCGCACATTATGATAAGCGCCCCAGATAATTTATCCAAAACAGAAGACAGTTTGAAAAAATTAAAAATAGATAGTATTTACAAACGTCTGCAAGCTGGAGATAATTTTGAGAAAATGACAGTATTATCTGACGACAAAGGAACAGCTAAGAACGGCGGTAAACTGAGACCATTCACAACTGGTAAAATGGTTCCAGAATTCGAAGCAACAGCTTTTGCACTTAAAAATCCAGGTGAAATATCAAAACCTATTCGTACTTCTTTTGGATGGCATATAATCAAATTAATAGAAAAAAAACCATATCCAAAATACGAAGATAAAGAAAAAGATATCAGAAAACAAATAGAAAGAGACATTGAAAAAAAAGAAATAATACAAAAATATGTTACCAACAAACTAAAAAATAGGTTTAATTTTAAAGAACATAAAAGTATTAAAAATTTTTACACAAGTGTTGATAGTTCTATTTTTAAAGCCAAATGGGATTCCAAAAAAGCTAAGAACATAAAAGGTTTACTTTTTACTATAAATGATGTAAAATTTAGTAGTAGTGATTTTTCTATTTTTATTGAAAATAATCAAAAGAAAAGAATTCCTATTCCAATAGCATCTTATGTTGACGAAAAATACAAAGATTTTGTTTATGAAAGTTTGGTTAATATCGAAAAAGAAAAACTACCAGATTTATATCCAGAATATGGTTATTTGATGAAAGAATATCACGATGGAATGTTATTGTTCGACCTAACAAAAAATGAAGTCTGGGATAAAGCAATTAATGACAGTGTTGGTTTGAAAAATTTTTATGATGAAAATATTGATATTTATAATAAACAAACAAAAATTGATATTTCTTGTTTTAGTTACAGCAAAAATAGATATTTATCAAAAGCTGAAAAATTATTGTCAAAGTCAGACGGTAAATATTCAGACGATGAAATTATTAATAAAATATCAACTAACCCAAAAAATTTCAAAAAAGAAATTAGTGGCAATTTCGTAAAAGGCGATAATATAATAAGTGATAAAGTTTTGAATCTGGTAAAAGAAGGCAAGATTATCGAAAACCAAAGAATAGTGAAACTGCCAAAAGAAAAAAAAATAATATATATTAGGAACATAAGCAAAGCATCTTCTAAACCGTTTAATGAAATAAAAGGAATTATTATTGCAGATTATCAAGATTATCTAGAACAAAAATGGATAACTAAATTAAAGAAAAAATATAAAATTAAAATTAATAAAGAAATCCTTGATGTAATTAAAAGAAAAATGAAAAAATGAAAAAAATCCAAATTTTAATATTTGTTTTATTGTTTATAACTTTTTTATCGTGTGAGAAGGAAGACGAGAATATAAATAAAATAAAACTCGCCAAAGTGTTTGATAAAGTGTTATATGCCGAAGATTTAGATGGAACTGTTCCAGAAGGAATTAGTAGCGAAGATAGTGTGATTATTGTCAAACGCAAAATAGAAATTTGGATAAGAAAGCAATTAATGATTAACAAAGCAGAAATAAACCTCTCGGAAGAACAACAAAATATTAACAAAATTGTAGAGGATTATAGAACTTCATTATTGATTGATAAATATAAACAAGAATTTATAAAACAGGAACTTGATACTACAATTACCGACAGTGAAATAGAATCATATTATACATTGTATCATGAGAGTTTTAAAAGCGACCGGGAAATTGTTAAGGCAAAATTTTATAAAATACCGAAAGGTTCAGAACATTTTGGAAAATTTCGTAGATTATTTTTTTCGACAAAAGATTCTTTAAAACTTGACGAATTTGTTAATGAACATAAACTAGAACATGAATATTTTAATAATAAATGGATACCTTTTTCTGAAATATTAATAATGTTGCCTACAAAAATATCAAACCCAAAAAGGATTTTAAAGTCAACGAAAAATATGCAAAGTAGAGACGGAAGTTTTTTTTATTTTGTTAATATAAAAAATTATAGATTAACAGGAGACCCAAAACCAATTGAAGCAGTAAAAGCACATATCAGAATTATACTTTACAACAAAAGAAAGATAGAACTTATAAAAGAACTTGAAAATAATATCTATATGAACGCTTTTGGACAAGGGAATATTAAAATTTACTAAACATTTGTGAGTTCTAATTATTATATATACAGCTCACAATTTTTTCAATATTTATAAATTTAATAAAAAATATGTCATTAAAAATAAAATTAATAATAGTGATTTTATTATTGTCATCAACAATTTATGGACAAAATAGCGTTTCCGTTGATGGAATAATTGCAGTTATCGGACAAAGGATTATCTTAAAATCTGATGTAGAAGGGCAGATGATACAATACAAAGCAAGAGGAATTACATTACAAGATAATATGAAATGTAATATATTTGAGGAGTTACTCTACCAAAACCTGCTACTAAATCAAGCAAAAATTGACAGTATCGAAGTCTCAGATAGTCGTGTTGATAGCGAATTACAAAATAGATTAGCATTTTACGAAGAACAAATGGGAGGACGCGAAGAGATGGAAACATATTTTGGAAAAGCTTACATAGAAATTAAAAGCTATTTGCGAGATGTTGTTAAAGACCAAATAATCGCACAAACAATGCAATCTGAAATTACAATCGGAACTCAAATAACACCAGAAGAAGTTAAAAAATTTCATAAGAAAATTCCGAAAGATAGTTTGCCAATTATAGAATCTGAAATAGAAATATCTCAAATTATAATTTATCCAGAGATAAAACCAGAACAAATAAAATATGTAAAAAAAAATTTAGAAGATTATAAGAAAAGAATAATAGAAGACGGCGATGATTTTTCAATGCTGGCGACTCTTTATTCTGATGATGAAGGCTCTGCAAAAAACGGTGGAGACCTCGGATGGGTCAGACGTGGAGACCTTGTTCACGAGTTTGCAGAAGCCGCTTTTGGCTTGGAAAAGAAAGGTGAAATTTCAGAAGTTATTGAAACAGAGTACGGTTTTCATATTATTCAGTTTCTCGAACAGAAAGGCGAAAGAATTAATCTTAGACATATTCTAAAAAAACCTCGCGTCTCAGCAAAAGCAAAAATGAAAGCAAAAAATCGTCTTGACAGTATTTCAAAATTAATAAGAAACAAAGAAATGACCTTCGAAGATGCTGCAATAAAGTTCTCGGAAGACGAAGATAGTAAAATAAACGGCGGGATAGTTGTTAATCCATACACGGGGACATCGATGTTTGAGAGTTCGCAGATAGACCCTGCAACAAATTATACAGTCAAACAAATGAAAATAGACGAAATATCAGACTCATACGAGAGTATGAATATGAAAGGAAAATCAGAAATGAAAATAATTAAACTAAACAGAAAAACAAAAGCTCATATAGCTTCTTTTGAAACAGATTATCAAAAAATAAGCGATATGGCGCTTGAAGAAATAAGAACCGATGTAGTAAACGAATGGATAAAAGAAAAACAAAAAACAACTTTTGTAAGAATAGTTCCAGAGTTCAGAACTTGTAATTTTAAACATAAAGGTTGGATAGCAAAATAACTGTATGTATTTCTTAGTTTGGCTGTTACGAGAGCCAAACTAAGATAATTCACGGAGTTTACATTTCGCTAATATCTGGAACTTCCATTTTCAAAAGTATATCCATTGTCGTTTTGGCTTCCTGCTCATCTACAACACTTATCGCACTTCCAACGTGAACCAATACATAATCATTAATTCTTGCTTCTGGAACCATTGCCAAATTTACATCTTTTATTATACCATTAAAAGATACTTTTGCTATGCGAAATACATCATCTAATTCAGAACTAATTTTAATTATTTTTCCCGGAATTGCTAAACACATAAATTATAAATATTATTTGTTATCAACTGTTTTTAATTTTAATATTTTAGTTCTCAACCATGCGTACCATTCCTCTGTTCCTTCTCCTGTTGTTGTTGATAACTCAAAAAAATCGAGTCTCGGATTCACCTGCAACGCATATTTCTTAGCTTTTTCAATATCAAAATTTACATAAGGCAATAGGTCTATTTTATTTATAATACAAATTTGTGAACCAGCAAACATATCTGGATATTTAATAGGTTTATCATCGCCTTCAGTCGTACTAATAATAACAATTCTAACATTCTCGCCAAGGTCAAACATAGCCGGACAAACTAAATTACCAACATTCTCAATCATTACAATAGAACCAAAAGAGGGATTAAGTTTTAACAATGCTTTATTTACCATGTCGCTATCGAGGTGGCAAGCTTTACCTGTATTAATTTGAATAACAGGTATTTGTAAAGCATCAATTCTATTAGCATCGTTCATTGTCTGCTGGTCACCTTCTACGACATAAAAACTAATATCATTTTTTAGGTCGCTAATAGTTTTTTCAAGTAAACTTGTCTTTCCCGAACCGGGTGAGCTGACTAAATTTATTGCAAAAATATTTTTACCAATAAAATAGCCTCTATTCCTTTCGGCAAGCATCTGATTAGATTGTAAAATATCTTGCTCTATCTCCACAATTGTTTTATGATGGTGATGTTCGTGTCCGTGAGTATGTTCATGATGATTTTCTTTTTTAATACCTTTATCAAAAGATACCAATTCTCCAGGTTTTTTTATGGTGATTTTATCTGTTACACCACAGCCGCATGTTGTACACATAGATTTTAATTATTTAATTTGAGATTATTTTTATTATCAATATCAACATTTTTTAATTTCCTGTCTGCGAGCATTAGTAAATTACGAATTATAAATTACGAATTACGAATTGGTTTACACCTGATAATAAATATTTTACAAAAAACAAATCATAAGTTATTTTTTAACGATTACTTAATAATTGATTAAATTTTATTTTTTTATCATTGCAGATAATGCAATAAAACAAAAAAATTATGAAAATAAAAAAAAAAATGTAGTTTTTTTAAACTTATTTTTAATTTTGCATTGTTAAAAACGTTTTTAAGCAGTCATTTTGCGGACGTTGGCAATGGTGTTCATTTGCACGTCCAGTAGAGTCTCTTTATTTTGGTTTTTGTAGATAAATATTATTGAAACATCTTCGATAAATACTGTTCTGATAAATTATTCTTTATTACAAACAGTAGATGCAGGAAAATTTTATCCAACATTTAAAAAAATAATGAATCATACATTTTTGATAGAGTAGGAAAACAAACTCTTTTAAATAATGACAAACTAAAAAGGTCTGTTTTTAAATTCATTAAATATCTAAGTAATCGTTAAAAAATAACTTATGATTCTTATATAGTTGTTAGTTGTTAGTTGTTAGTGGTTAGTGGCTATTTGTTGTTATCTATTTTTCAAAATAGTAATTCCTTG